>NZ_JBHXKA010000059.1:24348-49564 GCF_042722885.1 Streptomyces sp. NPDC058401 | reverse complement strand
ACCAGGCCCCCTCGTCATGTCGTCGGCCGGCCAGGTCAGGCCAGCGCCCAGGCGACGTCCCTGAGCAGGGCCTGCCGCCAGCCCGCCCGGTCGTGGCCCGAGGGCGAGCGGGAGACCCGTACGGTCGCACCGGCCTGTTCCGTGAGGGCCTCGACCAGTTCGCAGTGGGGCTGCATGCGCGTCTCGTGTTCGCCGAGGTCGAAGGCGATCCGCAGTCCGGCCGGGGCGGGGTGCTCGCGCAAGCGGGCGGCGATGGTGCCGCCGCGCGGACCGCCCAGCGGGTCCGGCAGGTCCGGGGCCTCCGGGGTCCACCAGAACGACCCCGACTGGCAGGCGACCCGGGACACCAGTTCCGGGAACTCGATCGCGGCGTACATCGCGCTCAGGCCGGCGAGGCTCTGCCCGGCGACGACGAGCCGGCCGAGGTCCGCGGGTACGCCGCTCTCCGCGATCAGCGGCAGCAGTTCGTCCCGTACCGCCTCCCACAGCCCGGGCCGGCAGCCGAACTCCGTCTGCCGGTCCTTGGTGGGCAGGAACACCAGCGTGGCCGGGGGCATGTCGCCGGCTTCGAAGGCCGCGTCGAAGGCCGTCATGGCCGGGTGGAGATAGAGCCAGTCGTCCCCGTCGAGCAGCAGGACCACCGGTCCGCCGCCGCCGACCGGGTGGACCCGTACGGTGCGCTTGCCGCCGAGCCGTTCGCTCGCCCAGCGGATCCGGGTGCGCGGCAGGGGCAGTACGTCGTCGGCGCCCACGGCCGGCCAGTACGGCTGGGGCACGAGGTCGGGGGTGGCGACGATGGAGCGTTCGCCGCCGGCCCGGACCGGGTTGAGGGGATCGGGGTACGACGATCCGTCATCGGCGAGGAACCGGTAGGTGACTCGGAGCCGTGCGGGCATGCGCACCTCGGCGTACCAGCAGTCCGTGTCCCGCCACCGGAGCAGCGCCACCGGGTCCGACCAGCTCTCGAAATCGATGACGGTCGGGGAGCCGCGCCAGAGGAAGAGGGTGACCCAACCGCCGTCGCCGGACGGCGCGGACGCGGGAGCCGCGGCCGCCCAGAACTCATCGGTGCCGGGCGTGCCGGGCAGGTCGAACGCGGCGAAGGGGCTCTCCGAGCCGTCCTCGGCCAGGATCCGTTCGAGTGCACGCATCGGTGCCTCCTTGTGAGGGGGAAGGGGAAACGTTAAGCTCTATAATTAGGCGAGCCTAACCTAAGTGAACGGCTCTCTTCATTCCCGATCGACCTTCCCCACGGGCACGGCGCCCGCTGTCGGACTGCGCGCGCCGCACACCGACGTCACCCGCCGGTCCCATCGGGCTCCTGGAGGAACCCCAGTATGAGCACCAACCCGTTCGACGATGCCGACGGCCGCTTCCTGGTCCTGGTGAACGACGAGGGTCAGCACTCCCTCTGGCCCTCCTTCGCCGAGGCTCCCGGCGGATGGACGGTCGCCCTCGCCGAGACCACCCGCGAGGCGTGCCTGGAGTTCATCGAGTCGAGCTGGACCGACCTGCGCCCCCGGTCCCTCGCGGCGGCCGTCGAGGCCTGACCGCGACGGCCCCGGACGGCGCCGCGCCCGCGGCGCGTCCGGGGCCGCTCTGCGCCCGGGCGGCCGGCCTCGGGCCGGTGGCCCCCCGGATCCAACGGGCCGCGGGGTGTGGCCGGTTGGCGACGGGCCGCGCGAGCGGAGTCCGGTTAAATTAGGTTAGGCTAAGCTAACCACGCAGGGGTTCCGGCTGGGACCTCGCGCACGACATCAGGGAGAGGATCGTCATGGGCCTTCCGGCCATCGGCTCCTACCCCATGCCCGACCGCGCCGCCCTGCCCCGCTCCTGCGCGAGCTGGGCCATCGACCCCGGCCGCGCCGCCCTGCTGGTCCACGACATGCAGAACCACTTCGTGGGCGAGCTCCCCACGGACCGGTCCCCGGTCGTGGAACTCGTGGAGAACATCGCGGCCCTGCGCGCCCTCGCCACGGCACTCGGGATCCCGGTCGTCTTCACCGCCGAGCCGGCCGCCCAGCCGCCCGGCCAGCGCGGCCTCGCCGCGGACGTCTGGGGACCGGGCATAGGCGACGGCACCGACGCCGCCGCGATCATCCCGCAGCTCACCCCGCGGCCCGGCGAACGCGTGCTGGCCAACGTCCGCCACAACGCCTTCCTGCGCAGCCACTTGGGCAGGCTGCTGCGTTCGGAGGGACGCGACCAGCTGATCGTCTGCGGGGTCCACGCCCACCTCGGCGTCCTGCTGACCGCCGCGGACGCCTTCATGAACGACATCCAGCCCTTCGTGATCGCCGACGCCATCGCCGACTTCTCCGCCGAGGAGCACGCGATGGCCCTGCGCTGGGCCGCCCGCAGCGCGGTGGTGTGCACGACCGAGACCCTGCTCCGCGAGCTGCTGCTCGGCGGCGGGTCCCGGGACGTGCGCAAGGACGCCTGAGCGCACCCGCCGACGCCCGGGGGCCGGGCGCGGACCCGCGCCGACGGCGCGCCCCAACGAACCGAGAGAGAGCGGAACGACATGACCGTACGGGTCGCGGTGGCCGGTGCCAGCGGCTACGCCGGCGGGGAGCTGCTCCGCCTGCTGAGCTCGCACCCCGCCGTGGAGATCGGCGCGCTGACCGCGCACAGCAGCGCGGGGCGTCCGCTGGGGTCCGTACAGCCCCAGCTTCCGGAGTTCGCGGACCGGATCCTCCAGGACACCTCCGCCGCCTCCCTGCGCGGCCACGACGTGGTCTTCCTCGCCCTGCCCCACGGCCAATCCGGCGCCCTGGCCGCCGAGTTGGAACCCGGCACCCTGGTGGTGGACTGCGGGGCCGACTTCCGGCTGCGCGACCCGGCCGCCTGGGAACGGTTCTACGGCACCGCCCACGCCGGCACCTGGCCCTACGGCCTGCCGGAACTCCCCGGAAGCCGCGCGGAGTTGAAGGGGGCCACCCGGATCGCCGTTCCCGGCTGCTACCCCACGGCGGTCACCCTGGCCCTGTACCCCGCCTACGCGGCGGACCTGGTCGAACCCGAAGCCGTCATCGTCGCCGCCAGCGGCACCTCCGGCGCCGGACGCGCGCTCAAGACGCACCTCCTCGGCACCGAAGTGATGGGCTCCATGAGCCCGTACGGGGTCGGCGGCGGCCACCGGCACACCCCCGAGATCGCCCAGAACCTGTCCCGCGCGGCGGGCACGGACGTGACGGTCTCCTTCACTCCCACCCTGGCGCCCATGCCCCGGGGCATCCTCGCCACCTGCTCGGCCCGCCTGCGCCCGGCCGCGGAGCCGCTCGCCGAGAGCGAGGTGCGCGCCGTGTTCGAAGCCGCGTACGCCGACCAGCCGTTCGTCCGGCTGCTGCCGCCCGGCCAGTGGCCCACCACCGCCGCCGTCCTCGGCTCGAACACCGCCCAGGTGCAGATCGCCGTGGACCCCGACGCCCGCAGGCTCATCTGCGTGAGCGCCATCGACAACCTCACCAAGGGCACCGCCGGTGGCGCGGTGCAGAGCATGAACATAGCCCTCGGCCTGCCGGAACGGCAGGGCCTGCCCATGAATGGAGTGGCTCCGTGAGTGTGACCGCCGCCCGCGGATTCCTTGCCGGCGCCGTGCGCGCCGGCATCAAGGAGTCCGGTGACCCGGACCTGGCCCTGGTGGTGAACCGGGGGCCGTCGCGCGCCGCCGCCGGTGTCTTCACCTCGAACCGCGTGCAGGCCGCCCCCGTACGCTGGTCCCGCCGCGTGCTCGCCGACGGGCGGATCTCCGCCGTCGTCCTCAACTCCGGCGGCGCGAACGCCTGTACGGGACCGGACGGCGCCGAAGACACCCGGGTGATGGCCGAGCGCACCGCGCTCGCCGTGGAGAGCGCCGCCGACGAGGTCGCGGTGTGCTCCACCGGGCTCATCGGCGTCCGGCTCCCGATGGACCGGGTGACCTCCGGCATCACCGCCGCCGCGGAGCGGCTGTCGCCCGAGGGCGGCGAGGAGGCGGCCGTCGCGATCAAGACGACGGACTCCGTCCACAAGACCGCGGTGGCCTCCGGCCCCGGCTGGACCGTGGGCGGCATGGCCAAGGGCGCCGGCATGCTCGCCCCCGGCCTCGCCACCATGCTGGTCGTCCTGACCACGGACGCCGACGCGAGCGCCGAGGTGCTCGACTCCGCACTGCGCGAGGCGGTGCGCACCACCTTCGACCGGGTGGACTCGGACGGCTGCATGTCCACCAACGACACCGTGCTGCTCCTGGCTTCGGGCAGCTCCGGCGTCACGCCCGACCCCGCGGAGCTCACCGCGGCCGTGCACACCGTGTGCCGGGACCTGGCGCTCCAGCTGGTGGCGGACGCCGAGGGCGCCTCCAAGGAGATCGAGGTGGCCGTCATCGGCGCCGCCACGGAGGCCGACGCCGTGGAAGTGGGCCGCTCGGTGGCCCGCAACAACCTCCTCAAGTGCGCCCTGCACGGCGAGGACCCGAACTGGGGCCGGGTGCTGTCCGCGATCGGCACCACCTCGGCCGCCTTCGACCCGGACCGGCTGGACGTGGCGATCAACGGCGTCTGGGTGTGCCGGGACGGCGCCGGGGGAGAGTCGCGGGACAAGGTCGACCTGTCCGGCCGCCGGATCGTCATCACCGTGGACCTGCGCTCGGGCGACTCCTCGGCCGTCCTCTGGACCAACGACCTGACGGCCGAGTACGTGCACGAGAACAGCGCCTACAGCTCGTGAACGGGGCCGAGACGACGCGGACGAAGACGCCGGACACGGCGGTACGGGCCATGGCCCGGGCTGCCATGACCTCGGCCGCCGTGACCCCGGCCGCCGTGCCCGCCACCGTGCCCGCCCCCCGGGACCTGCCCTGGCTGGAGCAGCTCCAAGGCCGCACGGTCGTCGTCAAGTTCGGCGGCCACGCCATGGTCGACCCCTCCGCGCACCGGACCTTCGCCCAGGACGTCGTGGAGCTCTGGCACGCGGGCCTGCGGCCCGTCGTCGTCCACGGCGGCGGGCCCCAGATCAGCGCCCTGCTCGACCGGCTCGGCCTGGAGGTCCGCTTCGAGGCGGGACTGCGCGTGACCACGCCCGAGACCATGGACGTGGTGCGCATGGTGCTCACCGGCCAGGTCCAGCGCGAACTGGTCGGAGCCATCAACGCCCACGGGCCCTTCGCCGTGGGCCTGTCGGGCGAGGACGCCCACACGATGACCGCCGTCCGGCGCCCGGCCTGGGTGGACGGCCTGCCCGTGGACATCGGCCAGGTCGGCGACATCGTGGACGTGGACGCCGGAGCCATCGCCGCACTGCTGGAGCAGGGCCGCATTCCCGTGGTCTCGCCCGTGGCGCGCGGCGAGGACGGCCAGGTCTACAACGTCAACGCCGACCTCGCGGCCTCGGCCCTGGCCGTGGCCCTCGGGGCCGACCGGCTCGTGGTGATGACCGACGTCGAGGGCCTGTACGCGGACTGGCCGCACAGCACCGAGGTGATCGACCGCCTCACGGCCGGCGAACTGGACGCCCTGCTCCCGGAACTCGCGAGCGGCATGCTCCCCAAGATGGAGGGCTGCCTGCGCGCCGTACGGGCCGGCGTCGCCCGGGCCCAGGTCATCGACGGCCGGGTGCCGCACGCCCTGCTGCGCGGGGTGTTCACCGAGGACGGACCCGGCACCACGGTGGTGCCGGACGAGGAGCCCGGGCCCGAAGGGTCCGGCGGCACGAACGAGGGGGGCGGCGCGTGACCGCCGACAGCACGAGGACACCGCTCGCCGACCGCTGGCGCGCGGTGATGATGGACACGTACGGCACGCCCGCGCTGGCCCTGGTCAGGGGCGAGGGCAGCACGGTCTGGGACGAGGACGGCCGCGCGTACACGGACTTCACCGGCGGGATCGCCGTCAACGCCCTCGGGCACGGCCACCCCGCCCTGGTCGCGGCCGTCCAGGACCAGGTCGCCCGGCTCGCCCACGTGTCGAACCTGTTCGTCTCGGAGCCGGCCGTGGCGCTCGCCGAACGGCTGCTGGCCCTGCTGGACCGGCCGGGCCGGGTGTTCTTCGCCAACTCGGGCGCGGAGGCCGTCGAAGCCGCCTTCAAGATCGCCCGCCGGACCGGCCGCCCGCACCTGGTCGCCACGGAGGGCGGGTTCCACGGGCGCACCATGGGGGCGCTGGCCCTCACCGGCCAGCCGCCCAAGCGCGCCCCCTTCCTGCCCCTGCCCGGGGAGGTCACGCACGTGCCCTACGGGGACGCCGAGGCGCTGCGCGCGGCCGTCACGGAGCACACGGCCGCGGTCCTCCTCGAACCCCTGCAGGGCGAGGCCGGAGTCGTCCCGGCGCCCCCGGGCTACCTGCGGGCGGCCCGCGAGATCACCCGCGCCACGGGCACCCTGCTCGTCCTGGACGAGGTGCAGACCGGGATCGGCCGCACCGGCCACTGGTTCGCGCACCAGGCGGAGCCGGGAGCCGAGCCGGACGTGATCACCCTGGCCAAGGGGCTGGGCGGCGGCCTGCCGATCGGCGCCACGGTCGCCTTCGGAGCCGCCGCCGGGCTGCTGACCCCCGGTCAGCACGGATCCACCTTCGGCGGCAACCCCGTCGCGTGCGCGGCCGGGCTCGCCGTCCTGGACACCATCGAGAAGGACGGGCTGCTCGCGCACGCCACGCGGGTGGGGGAGCGGCTGAGGCGCGGCATCGAGGCACTGGAACACCCCCTGGTCCGCGAAGTGCGGGGCGCCGGGCTGCTCCTGGGCATCGTCCTCGCCGAGCCGCTCGCCGCACGGGTCCAGCGGGCCGCGCAGGACGCCGGGTTCCTCGTGAACGCGGCCGGCGCGGGCGTCGTACGGCTGGCTCCCGCCCTGACGCTGCCGCAGGAGCGGGCCGATGCCCTGGTGGCGGCGCTGCCCGCGATCCTCGACGCCGGGTAGGCCGTCCGGGCCCGGCCGGCGGTGCGGCTCGGGGCGGGTCCCTTCGGGGCCCGCCCCTTCGTCGTGTGCGCCGACCGTGCCCGCTACAGGGCGCGGGACAGGACGCGCGCTCCCCGGGCGGGGTCCAGGGACTGTGCCCAGTCGGCCGGAGCCAGGCTCGGGCAGGCCGGGAGGAACCCGTGGCTCAGGAAGAGGCGGCCGCTGCCGGTGGTGGCCGTGAACAGCGTGGCCAGGGAGCGGGTACGGGCCCTGGCGAACGCCGCGTGCAGCAGGCGGGCCCCCATGCCCGTGCCCTGCCGGTGGGCCGCGACGCAGAAGTTGTACAGCACGCCGGCGGCGGTGGGGTGTTCGCGCAGGGCGAGGCAGCCTTCGAGGGTGCCGTCGGGCGCCTGCGCGACGAGGAAGTCGCAGGCCTGGGAGAGGTAGAGGGAGACCGGGCGTTCCCGGAGCGCCCCCGCGTGGACGAACGGCCGGGAGAGCGCGGCGAGCGCCGGGCCGTCGTCCCGGCGGGCCGGGCGCACCGAGAACTCGGGAACCCCGTGCCACCGGGTGGCGGGGGTGCGGGGCGACAGGGTGGCGTGCGCGGCGGCAGGGTGCAGCGTGGCCGTGGTCAAGGTGTTCCTTCCTCGGTTCCGCCGTGTGCGGGTGCGGGGGCGGAGGCCTCCCGGCGGAACGATCGAAGTAAGGTTAGCCTTACCTACTCCGCGGAGCCAAGTCGGCCCGTACGGACGGCGCGTGCGGCCACGTAGCCGGGGAAGACGGGCACGTCGGCGAGGGTCCATCCCGGCGGAGCCGAGGGGGCGGGGCCGGTGCCCACGTAGGTCAGGGCCGGGTTCCCGCCGAGGCCGATGCCGACTCCCTTGAGATAGGCCTCCTTCCGCGTCCAGCAGCGGGCCACCGCGGCGGGGCGCTCGCCGGCCGCCAGCGCCGCCAGCTCGGCGCGCTCGGCCGGATGCAGCACCTCGGTCAGCTCGGAGGCCACCTGGGCCGCCACCGCGGGGTCCGGCCGCCGCTCCACGTCGACGCCGACCGGAGCGTCCGCGAAGGCCACCAACACGGCGTCCCCCGCATGGGACAGCGAGAAGTGCAGCGGCAGCCCGGGCACCGCCGGACGGCCGTGCGGCCCGCCGCAGCCGGGGCACGGCTCGCGGAAGAACCGCACCCGCGCCGGGTCCAGGCCGAGCCGCTCGCCCAGCAACCGGCGCAGCACGACGTGCGCGACCCGGTACTGGTCGCGGTCGGCGGCGCGCCGGAACCCCTGGAGCCGGGCCCGCTCGGCGTCGTCGAGCGTCCCTTCCAGCTCCCGCGCCCGCTCCGCGTACCGGCTCACGCGCACCGCCCACAGCCCCGGTCCCGGGGAGGTGAGCCAGGGCCGCTCCGGGCCGTCGGTCCCGGTACGGTCCGCTGCGGACGTCACCCGCACGGGCGGCCCGGATAGTCGGCGCCCTCCGGGGCCCCGGCCTCGCGCATCCGGCACAGGACTTCCCCGAGGAGCACGTCGTCCACGTCGACGGGCATGTTGAACTCCCGGTCGAAGACGAAGGAGTCGCCCGCGCCCGCGTGCCAGATCACCCAGCGCGGCGGCATCTCGGGCGCCTCCCACAGCGGGGAGAACCGTTCCAGGACGTTCATCTGAGTGCTCACAGCTTTCCTTCGTCCGTAGCGTCCGTAGCGTCCATGGCATCTGTCGCTTCGATTCCGTCGACCCAGGTCCCCACGACCTCGACGGCGGCGATCCGGGAGGGATCGACGTACCGCGGGTCGTCGCCCAGCACGACGAGGTCGGCGCGCTTGCCCGGGGTGAGGCTGCCCGCGCTGTCGTCCCACCGGCAGGCGTACGCCCCCGCGACCGTGTAGGCGCGCAGTGCTTCCTCGACCGTGATCGCCTCGTCCGGCCCGATCGCCCGCCCGGAGGCGGAGGCGCGCTCGACCATGAACTGGATCGCCCGCAGCGGGGCCCCGTTCGTGACGGGCCGGTCGGAACTGCCCACGAGGGTCACCCCGTGGTCGAGGAACCCGCGCCCCCGGTACATCCAGGGAGCCCGCTCCTCGCCCATCACGTCCGCGTAGTCGTCCCCGAAGGAGTGCAGGAAGGCGGGCTGGACGACCGCGCTGACGCCCAGGCGCGCGAAGCGCGGGAGCTGGTCCGGGCGGATCAGCCCGGCGTGCTCGATCCGGTGCCGCGCGTCCGGCCGGGGCAGCAGCCGCTGCGCCTGCTCCAGCGCGTCGAGCGCGAGGTCGGCGGCGCGGTCCCCGATGGCGTGGATGGCGAGCTGCCAGCCGGCGAGGTGACCGTCCACGATCAGCCGGGTGAGGAGCTCGGGGTCGTCCTGGAGCTGGCCGGTGTGGTCGGTGCCCGCGTACGGGGCCGTGAGTGCGGCGGTGCGGGCCATCATCCCGCCGTCGGTGTAGATCTTGAGCGCGCCGAGCGACAGCCAGTCGTCGCCGAACCCGGTGCGCATGCCCAGGTCCAGGGCCCGGGGGATCCCGTCCTCCCGGTGCGCCCCGCGCGGCCGCAACGTATCGCCCGCGGGCATGAGCTGCACCCGCAGCGGCAGCCTCCCCTGATCCCGCAGCAGCTGGTACGCGCCGAGCTCCACCGGGCTGTGGCCGAGCAGCCCGCCCCCGATGCCCGCCTCGGCGACGGCGGTCACCCCTTCGGCGAGGCAGGCCCGGGCCGCGCGCTCGACGGCGTCGGCGATCTCGGCCTGCCCGTACGGCAGTCGCAGCCGCCGGGCGGCGGTCATGGCCCCCTCGGCCAGGAAGCCGTCCTGATGCGCAACACCGGCGGGGAGCAGCCCCAGCACCGCACTGTTCACCACGCACCCGTGCCCCGAGTCGTGCATCAGGAACACCTTGCGCCCGCGGCTGACCGTATCCAGCTCGGCGGCGGTCAGATGCCGCCCGAGCGCCCGCTGGTCGTACCCCATGACATCGACCCAGGCCCCGTCCCCGCCCGCCGAGCGGTCCACGGCCTGCGCCACCACCGCCAGCACGTCCTCGACCCGCTCGCACGGGGCGACGCTCGGGGTGCTCTGCTTCAGCCCGGTCCAGGCCAGGTGCACATGACTGTCGATGAACCCGGGCAGCACGGTGGCACCTTGCAGATCGACGACCTCCCGCGCGGGCAGCGAAGCCACGTCCTCGTCGAGCCCCACGATCCGCCCCCGCCAGATCCCCAGCGTGCGGGCGACGGGCCGGTCCGGATCCATGGTGATGAAGTTCGCGTTCGTCAGCCTCGAACACAGCATGGGTAGTACGACTCCCCCTGGAGGCAACGCGCGTGTACACGGGGCGAGGCAGGCGACCAAGAGACGCGCCCACCCAGCTTAGGTAAGCCTAACCGTACATTCGCCAACGGGTCAACGTACGGCGAGCGCCGCGCCTTCGGGGTTCGTCGAGAGGGGGTCCGGTGCGGGAAAAGCGATACGACCAGCGGGTATTGGCCGAGGGGCCGCGACAGGGGGAGTAGCCCCCGCGCGTCACACCGGCAGGCCCGTCGGGGCCTTGATGCGCTTCATGATGATCTGCGAGTTGACCTCCGTGACGCCCGAGAGGGCCGTGAGCTGCTCGATCCAGAGGCGTTCGTACGCGCGGAGGTCCGCGACGGCGATGCGCAGGAGGCAGCCGGGGCTGCCGAAGAGGCGGTAGGCCTCGATGATGTCGGGGATGTCCTGGAGGGCCGCTTCGAAGGCTTCGACGGCCTCGCGGTCGCGGCGGACCTCCACCGAGACCAGGACCTCGAAGCCGCGGCCCACGGCTTCGGGGGAGATCACCGCGCGGTAGCCCTGGATGATCCCCTCCTCTTCCAGCTGGCGGACCCGGCGCATGCAGGGGGAGGGGGTGAGACCCACGCGCTGGGCCAGCTCCTGGTTGCTGAGCCGGCCGTCGGCCTGAAGCTCGCGCAAGATTTCTTTGTCGATCGCGTCCATTGCGCAATTATCACGCATGTTTTATTGCGGGGCGGGGTGAAATCGCAATCGCGTTGCGCGTAGATCGGCCTACCATTGCCGATTGTAGAAAATCTGTGCGGGCCGTTTCGGGCTGTGTGAGGAAGGGTCGTGGTCATGGGACGCATCGTCGTGATCAGTACGGGCGGGACGATCGCCAGCCGCTGGCAGGGTTCCGGTTTCGCGGCCGACGCCGACGGGGCCGAGGTCATGGCGACCGCGCCGCTGCCGGAGGGCGTGAGCATCGAGGTCGTCGATCTCTTCAGCGTCAACAGCCCCCGGCTGACCACCGCGCACCAGCTGACCCTGCTGCGGACCGTGCACGAGGTGCTCGCCGACCCGGGTGTGGACGGGGTCGTCGTCACGCACGGCACCGACACGCTGGAGGAGTCGGCGTTCCTGCTGGATCTTCATCATCACGATGAGCGGTCCGTGGTCTTCACCGGCTCGCAGCGGCCCATGGGTGCGGCCGATGGGGACGGTCCCGGCAATCTCTACGATGCCCTGCTCACCGCGTCCAAGACGCGCGGGCTCGGCGTCCTGATCACGTTCGCGGGGCGGGTGCACGCGGCCCGCGGGACCGTGAAGGCGCAGGCGGTGGCGCTCGACGCGTTCGCCGACCCGTCGAAGGAGCTTTTGGGGAAGGTCGGCTTCGGCAAGGTCACCGTGCTGCGCACGCCGGTGCGACCGGAGCCGCTGTCGCTGCCCGCGATGCCCGAGGCGCCGGAGGGGCCGCCGCGGGTGGACGTCGTGATGCACCACGTGAGCGGTGACGCGGTGCTGCTGAACGCCGCCGTGGCGGCCGGGGCGCGGGGGATCGTGCTGGTCGGTACCGGCGCGGGCAACGCGACGCCGGAGGTGGTGGACGCGGTGAAGGCGGCCGTCGCGCAGGGCGTGCTGGTGGCTTTGACCACGCGGGTCGCCGCCGGGCCGGTGACGGAGATCTACACCCACGGCGGTGCGGTGGACCTGGTCGCGGCCGGGGCCGTGCCGACGGGAACGCTGCGGGCGCCGCAGGCGCGGGTCGCCGTGCTGGCGGCGCTGCTCGCCGAGGAGGAGCCGGAGGAGCGCGTACGGGTGCTCCGGCGGATGCTGGCCACGGGCGGGCCCGTCCTCGTCGCCGCCTGACCCCGGCGGGGCTGAATGGGGCCGCCCCGGGCCCGGTCCTCAGGAGTCCGTGAAGGCCGCCAGGAGGCGGTCCGCTGCCAGGGTGGGGGTCAGGGTGCCGTCCCGGACCGCCGATTCCAGGGTGGGGGCCAGGTCCCGTACAGCCGGGTTCGAGCGGAGGCGTTCCAGGAGTTCGTCGCGGACCATCGACCAGGTCCACTCCACCTGCTGGGCCGCCCGCTTCGATGCCAGGCGGCCGCCCGCCTCCAGGAGCAGGCGGTGCTGTTCCAGGCGGTTCCAGACCTCCTCCAGGCCCGTGGATTCCCGGGCGCTGCACGTCAGGACCGGCGGGGTCCACGCGGCGTCGGCCGGGTGCATCAGGCGCAGCGCGCTGGACAGTTCGCGGGCCGCGGACTTCGCGTCGCGCTCGTGCGGGCCGTCGGCCTTGTTGACGGCGAGGACGTCGGCCAGTTCCAGGACGCCCTTCTTGATGCCCTGGAGCCCGTCGCCCGTGCGGGCCAGGGACAGGAGCAGGAAGGAGTCGACCATGCCGGCGACCGTGGTCTCCGACTGGCCCACGCCCACCGTTTCGACGAGGACCACGTCGTAGCCCGCCGCCTCCATCACGATGATCGATTCGCGGGTGGCCTTCGCCACCCCGCCCAGCGTCCCCGCCGAGGGGGACGGGCGCACGAAGGCCGCGGGGTCCACGGAGAGGCGCTCCATCCGGGTCTTGTCGCCCAGGATGGAGCCGCCCGTACGGGTGGAGGACGGGTCGACGGCCAGGACCGCCACCCGGTGGCCCAGCCCCGTCAGCATCGTGCCGAAGGCGTCGATGAAGGTGGACTTCCCGACGCCCGGCACCCCGCTGATGCCGATCCGGCGCGCCCGCCCCGCGTGCGGCAGGAGGTCCGTCAACAGCTGCTGCGCCAGCACCCGGTGCGCGGGCAGGGTGGACTCGACGAGGGTGATCGCGCGCGCGACGAACGCGCGCTTCCCGTCGAGTACGCCCTTCGTGTAGGCGGTGATGTCGATCGGGGGCACGGCGGCTACAGCTCGTGGCCCAGGTCCGCGGCGAGCCGCGTCACCAGGTCGTGCGCCGCGTCCGGGATGACCGTGCCGGGCGGGAACACCGCCGTCGCCCCCATCTCCAGGAGGGTCGGGACGTCCGCGGGCGGGATGACCCCGCCCACGACGATCATGATGTCCTCGCGGCCCTCCGCGGCGAGGGCCTCGCGCAGCGCCGGTACCAGGGTCAGGTGACCGGCCGCGAGGGAGGAGACGCCGACCACGTGCACGTCGGCCTCGACGGCCTGGCGGGCCACTTCCTCCGGGGTCTGGAACAGCGGGCCGACGTCCACGTCGAAGCCCAGGTCGGCGAAGGCGGTCGCGATCACCTTCTGGCCGCGGTCGTGCCCGTCCTGGCCCATCTTGCAGACCAGGATGCGCGGACGGCGGCCCTCCGCCTCCTCGAACCGGTCGACGAGCGTGCGGGTGCGCTCCAGGGACGGGGACTCGCCTGCTTCGGTGCGGTACACACCCGAGATCGTACGGATCTGGCTCGCGTGCCGCCCGTACACCTTCTCCAGGGCGTCCGAGATCTCGCCGACCGTGGCCTTCGCGCGCGCCGCGTCCACCGCCAGGGCGAGCAGGTTGCCCTCCCCGCGCTCGGCCGCGTTCGTCAGCGCCCGCAGGGTGTCCTGGGTGACCGCCTCGTCGCGTTCCGCCCGCAGCCGCCGCAGCTTCTCGATCTGCTGGGTGCGCACGGAGGAGTTGTCGACCTTGAGGACGTCGATCTGCTCGTCGGTCTCGACCCGGTACTTGTTGACGCCGATCACCGGCTGGCGGCCAGAGTCGATACGGGCCTGCGTGCGGGCCGCCGCCTCCTCCACGCGGAGCTTGGGGATGCCCGCGTCGATGGCCTGCGCCATGCCGCCGGCCGCCTCGACCTCCTGGATGTGCTGCCAGGCCCGGCGCGCCAGGTCGTACGTCAGCTTCTCGACGTACGCGCTGCCGCCCCACGGGTCGATGGACCGGCAGGTGCCGGACTCCTGCTGGAGGAGCAACTGCGTGTTGCGGGCGATGCGCGCGGAGAAGTCGGTGGGCAGGGCCAGGGCCTCGTCCAGGGCGTTGGTGTGCAGCGACTGGGTGTGGCCCTGGGTCGCCGCCATCGCCTCGATACAGGTGCGGGTGACGTTGTTGAAGACGTCCTGCGCCGTGAGGGACCAGCCCGAGGTCTGCGAATGGGTGCGCAGGGAAAGGGACTTGGCGTTCTTCGGGTCGAACTGCTTGACCAGGCGCGCCCACAGGAGGCGGGCCGCGCGGAGCTTGGCCACCTCCATGAAGAAGTTCATGCCGATCGCCCAGAAGAAGGACAGGCGCGGGGCGAAGGCGTCCACGTCCAGGCCGACGGCCTGGCCCGCCCGCAGGTACTCCACACCGTCCGCGAGGGTGTACGCCAGCTCCAGGTCGGCCGTGGCCCCGGCTTCCTGGATGTGGTAGCCGGAGATCGAGATGGAGTTGTAGCGGGGCATCTTCTGCGAGGTGAAGGCGAAGATGTCGGAGATGATCCGCATCGACGGCTTCGGCGGATAGATGTAGGTGTTGCGGACCATGAACTCTTTGAGGATGTCGTTCTGGATGGTCCCGGCGAGCTTGTCGGGGGAGACGCCCTGCTCCTCCGCCGCCACGATGTAGAGGGCGAGGACCGGCAGCACGGCGCCGTTCATCGTCATCGACACCGTCATCTTGTCCAGCGGGATGCCGTCGAAGAGCTGGCGCATGTCGTAGATCGAGTCGATCGCCACGCCCGCCATGCCGACGTCGCCCGTCACGCGCGGGTGGTCGCTGTCGTAGCCGCGGTGCGTGGGCAGGTCGAAGGCGATCGACAGGCCCTTCTGGCCGGACGCCAGGTTGCGGCGGTAGAAGGCGTTGGACTCCTCGGCCGTGGAGAAGCCCGCGTACTGCCGGATCGTCCAGGGCTGGTTGACGTACATCGTCGGGTACGGGCCGCGCAGGTACGGGGCCACACCCGGGTAGGTCTGCAGGAAGTCCAGGCCCTCCAGGTCGCGGCCCGTGTACAGGGGCTGTACGCCGATCCCCTCGGGGGTCTCCCACAGCAGCTCGGCGGCTCCGGAGCCGGTGGACTCCTTCAGCGCGGTCCGCCACTGGTCCTCGGAACCGGCGGCCGGGGCCGCACCGTCCAGCGGGAGCTCGGAGAAATCGGGGATGCGGGGGGTGCGGTCGCTGCTCAAGACGCGACTCCCATCCGGTCGAGTACGGAGGACAGCACGGCGACCGCGTCGCAGCCGGCGAAGACGTACTCGTCCACGGCCGCCGCGGCGGTGCCGGGCCTGCCCGCGAGGAACACGGTCGTCGCGCCCGCCGAGCGCAGGGCCGCGGCCACCGCCCCGGCCTGCTCCTCGTACAGCGCGTCGCTGGAGCACAGCACGGCCATGCCGTCGGCGCCGCTCGCCGCGTAGGCCGCGGCGGCCGTCTCCGGGGTCACCGACACGGGGTCGTGGACCGGGGTGATGCCGCCCGCCTGGAACAGGTTCGAGGCGAAGGTGGCACGGGCCGTGTGCGCGGCCGCCGGACCCAGGGCCGCCAGGAACACGGTCGGCCGCTTGCCGGTCGCCGCCAGGTGTACGTCGCTGCGGGCGCGCAGTGCCTCGTACGCCTCATCGCGCCGCACGCGCGGCAATCCGCCGGTGAGCGGGGCCGGCGCGGGTTCCCGTACGACGGGCTTCTCGGACAGGTGCGGGAACTCGCTGACCCCGGTCACGGGCTCGCGCCGGGTGGCCAGCTTCTTCGAGCGAGCGGCCCAGGTGGCGGCGAGGCGCTCGGCGACCAGGCCGGAGCGCAGCGCGGCGGCCTGGCCGCCCGCCTTCTCGATGGTCTGGAAGAACTCCCAGGCGGCGTGCGCGAGTTCGTCGGTGAGCTGCTCGACGTAGTACGACCCGCCCGCCGGGTCGATCACCCGGGCCAGGTGGGACTCCTCCAGCAGGATGGTGGAGGTGTTGCGGGAGATGCGGCGGGCGAACGCGTCGGGCAGGCCCAGCTCCTGGTCGAAGGGGAGCACGGTGACCGCGTCGGCGCCGCCCACGCCCGCCGCCATGCAGGCGATGGTGGTGCGCAGCATGTTCACCCACGGGTCGCGGCGGGTCATCATCACCGGCGAGGTCACGGCGTGCTGGCGCTGGGCGCCGGCCCCCGGAGCCCCGCAGGCCTCGGCGATCCGGGCCCACAGCCGGCGGGCGGCGCGCAGCTTGGCGATGGTGAGGAACTGGTCGGCGGTGGCGGCGTAGCGGAACTCCAGCTCGCCGAGGGCCGCTTCGGTGCTCAGGCCCGCTTCGGTGAGGGCGCGCAGGTAGGCCACTCCGGTGGAGAGGGAGAGTCCCAGCTCCTCGGCGGCGCTGCCGCCGGCCTCGTGGTAGGGCAGGGCGTCGACGGTCAGGGCGCGCACGTGGGGCCAGGCGGCCGTGTCCGCGGCGAGCGCGGCGGCCTGCGCCAGGTCCAGTGCCTCACCGGTCCGGGCCTCGTGGCCCAGCGGGTCGGCGCCCAGCGAGGCGTGCGCGGCCTCGGGGGCGACCCCGCGCTCGGCGTACAGCGCGAGCAAGGCCCGGGCGGACTCGGCGAATTGGGCGCCGGGGTCCAGGGAGACGGGCGCGAGGTCGAGGTAGACCCCCTCCAGCGCACGGCCCAGGCCGTCCGCGGGGAGGCCGGCGTCGCCGACGGCCAGCCACAGCGAGGTGGTGCCGTTCTCCAGATCGGCCAGGGCCGCGTCGTTCACCCGTACGGGGTCGGTGCCCGCGATCCGCTGGCGCACGTCCCAGCCCGAGGCGGCGCTGCCCTCGGCGCGCCCGCCCCGTACGAAGGGCGCGAAACCGGGGAAACCGGTATCCGGCGGGGTTTCGGGCGCGGTGTACAGCGGGCGGGTGGTGAGCCCGTCCTCGAGCTTCGTGGACAACGCGTCTTCCGCTGCCTCGCCGGAAACTTCCTTGCCCGACTTGCGCAGCACGCCCTCTACCAGGCGCTGCCACTGCTCATGCGTCGCGTCAGGGAATTCGGCGGCCAAGGAGAGCCCGTCATCAGGCAGGACCGTCATGGCTCGAATGTTAGGGGGGTCCTTGTGAACGACCTATAACCACCGGATGTGATCTCGCCCTCTCATGTGAGTCGGGAGGGGTCACGAAAGAGCGGGGCCAGGAGGACGGTCGCAGAGGCTACCGGGAGTACGGCGGGACCCGCGTGCGGGGCCACGATCCGCCGCCCGTACCGGTTCTGGTCGCCGGCCGCGTCGCGGATCTCGTCGAGGTAGCCGTCGTGGAGGATGCTGGCCAGCTCGGAGACCACCATGACGGCCGGGTTGAACACGTCGAGGAGCAGTGCGGCGGCCCGGCCCACGGTACGGGCGCGTTCGCGCAGCAGCGCGTCGGCGCGGGGGTCGCCGGTGGCGGCGGCGTCGATCAGGAGGTTGACGGACGGATCCGGGACGATGCCGCGGCGCACGGCCTCGGCGCCGAGCACCGCGTCGGAGACGCTCGCCTGGAGACAACCCGTACGGCCGCACGCGCAGGGGGTCGGCGAACCGGGCACCGGGAGGTGCGCGACGTCCCCGGCGGCGGCTTCCGGGCCCTGGTGCACGGTGCCCTCGATGCCGAAGGCGGCGTCGACGACATTGCCGATGAAGAGGTGCAGGAGGCTGGAGCGGGCCTCCGGACGGCCGAAGAGGATCTCGGCGTGGGCGATGGCGCGGGCGTGGTTGTCCACGGAGACGGGCAGCCCGAGGTGGTCGGAGAGCCGGGCGCCGAGGGGGAGGTCGCGCCAGCCGAGGGCGTCGTGCCGTACGACGGTGCCGTCGGCCGGGCGGACCCAGCCGCCGAGGGCGGCGCCGAGGCCGAGCAGCGGGCGGCCGGCGGGGTTGGACTCCCGGAGGAAACGGCCGAGTTCGGCGGTGATCTCGGCGGGCAGGCGGCCGGGGGAGCGGCCCGCGTGCGGGAAGGCCCGGCGGGCCACGACGCGGCCGCGCAGGTCCACGAGGCTGAAGGTGGAGAACGGCACGCCGATGTGCAGACCGGCGGCGAGGGGGCCGCCGAGGGGCCCGGTGTGCAGGTCGAGGGGAATGCGGGGACGGCCGGGGCCGGGGCCGGGCCCGGTCCCGGTCCCGGCGCCGGCCGCCGCGGGCGGCAGCTCCGGCTCGGGGAGCTCGTGCAGCAGACCGGCGCGCAGCAGGGCCGTGGTCTGCCGGGACACGGCGGCCGGGCTGAGACCGCAGAGCTTGGGGATGTCGCTCCGGGCGAGGGGGCCGTGAGCCAGGACGGCGCGGAGCACGGAGGCGGCGTTGGCGGCTGCCCGGCTGTCACCGGGGGTGGGGGGCACGGGCGGGCTCCTCGGGGGGTGGGGTGTGGTCCCGATCATGCCGTGTCGCCGCGCTCGGCGGGGGCGGGTGGGGTGGGGCGGGCCGGGCCGGGGCGGAAGCGCGCGGTGCGGCACCGCTCCCGGGGCTCCGCCCCGGACCCCGCGCCTCGAACGCCTGCGGGGGTGGTGCGTGGCGGGTGCGTTGCGGGGGCGTGAAATCAGGCCATGGGTTTCGGCCGTTGCGGGAGTGGCGGGAAATGGTGAAAGCGCAGGTGGCGGTGGGTGTGCGCCGGGGGTCGGGGGTGCGGGTGGGGGGTGCTCGGCAGGGTTGACCGGGGGTGGGGGTGCTGGCAGTCTCCGGGACATGTCCGCGACCGAGTACCTCGCCCCGCGGCTCCACACCCCCGGCCCCTGTACCGCGCCGGGCGAGTGTCAGGGCCGTCGCTGTACGGCCCCGCGCTGTTCCTGAGCGTCCGGGCCGCCGAGTCCCCGCACCGCTGAGCCGCTGAGTGTTCGACCTCCCGGATCCTCGGGTGCCGGGTGCTCGCGCCCCGCAGGAGTGCGGCTCGTCACCCGCCAGGGGCGGCAGCCCCTCCGGGCACCGTCCGCCCGGCTCCGGCGCAGCCCGTCGGCTGCCCGCCACGCCCTGGCGTCCGCCGACCCCTGCCCTTCGCACGCCGCACATCGCACGTCGCCCGCCGCAGCCCGACCGTCCGGCCGCCCCACGGCGGCCCCCGCCTCCACCCGCTTTGCGTGGTCCGTCTTCCCCGGCCGGACCTCTTTCGTCTTCGCTTCGCTCATTTCTTCCTCTGCGGAAATAAATAAGGAGCCTCTCATGTCCACTGCCACCCGCACCGAGCTCACCGTCACCAAGATCGGCGGCCGCATAGGCGCCGAGATCGGCGGGGTCCGCCTCGGCGGCGAGCTCGAAGCCGAGGCCGTCGCCGGGATCCGGGCCGCGCTGCTCGCCCACAAGGTCGTCTTCTTCCGCGGTCAGGACCACCTCGACGAAGACGGCCACGAGGCCTTCGCCGAGCTGCTCGGCGCGCCCGTCGCACACCCCACCGTGCCCTCCGCCGACGGCCGTTACGCCCTCGGCATCGACTCCCACCACGGAGCCCGCGCCAACCAGTGGCACACGGACGTCACCTTCGTCCCCGCCTACCCCGCCTTCTCCATCCTGCGCGCCGTCACCATCCCGCCCTACGGGGGCAACACCCTGTGGGCCAACACGGCCACCGCCTACGCCGGCCTGCCGGAGCCGCTGCGCGTCCTCGCCGACAGCCTGCGCGCCGTGCACTCCAACGAGTACGACTACGCGGCCCTGAAGCCCGACGCCCTGCCCGAGGCGCTCGCCCAGTACCGCGAGGTGTTCACCTCGACCAAGTTCCTCACCGAGCACCCGGTGGTCCGGGTCCACCCCGAGACCGGCGAGCGCACCCTGCTGCTCGGCAACTTCGTCCAGCGGATCAACGGGCTCACCGGCCGCGACTCGCGCCTCCTCCAGGACCTCTTCCAGGCCCACATCGAGCTCCCCGAGAACACCGTCCGCTGGCAGTGGCAGGCCGGTGACGTCGCGATCTGGGACAACCGCGCCACCCAGCACTACGGCGTCGACGACTCCGACGACCACGAGCGCACCCTGCGCCGCGTGACCGTCGACGGCGACATCCCGGTCGGGCCCGACGGGGTCCCGTCCCGGCTGATCAGCCCGGAGACCGTGCCGGACCCGGCCTTCGGCATCGCCTCCGGAGCCTCCAACTCCGAGGCCTGAGCCCGGCCCCGACCGGCCCCGGCCTCGCCCGGCCACGAACGAACCGTCCCGTCCCACCACCACCGCCCCCGTCAGTCAAGGAGCGCTCCGTGCCCAAGCTGCTCGCCCTCACCGGCAGTCCGTCCGTCCACTCCCGTACCGAGGTCGTCGCCGACCACGTGCTGCGCCGCCTGAACCACGCCGGGTTCGAGACCGCGCAGCTCGCCGTCCGGGAGCTCCCCGCCGCCGACCTGCTCGCCGCCCGCCGCGGCGAGCCGGAGATCCGCCGGGCCCTGGAAGCCGTCGCCGAAGCCGACGGGATCGTCATCGCGACGCCCGTCTACAAGGCCTCGTACACAGGACTCCTCAAGGCCTTCCTCGACCTGCTCCCGCAGGACGGACTGGCCGGGAAGACCGTCTTCCCGCTGGCCACCGGAGGCAGCCTCGCCCACGTCCTGACCATCGACTACGCCCTGCGCCCGGTCCTCGCCGCGCTCGGCGCCCGGCACGTCACCGCCGGCCGCTTCGTCCTGGACTCCTCCGTCGAGCGCGGGGACGGCCCCGACCGGCTGCGGGCCGAGGCGGAGCTGGACCTCTACCAGGCCGTCGACGAGTTCGCCGAGGCCCTGCGCGCCGCCCAGGCCGTCGCGCTCGCCACCGCGCGCTGAAGCCGTCCGGCCCTGACCGACCCGACCCACTTGCCCCACCCGACCCACCCGGCCCACTTGCCCCACCCGGCTGAGCCGACCGCCTGACCGCCCGACCCGGATCGACAAGGAATCGCCATGTCCGCAGCTTTCACCACCACTCGTACCTCCCGACGCCAGTTCCTCACCCTGCTCGGCATCTCGGCGGCCGCGGTGAGCTGCGGGACGGCGACCGCCACCGGCGCCCGCAGCGGCCAGGTCACTTCCCTGAAGTACCAGGGCAACGTCGGCGCGGTCAGCCTGCCCGAGCTCGCCGCCGACCTCGGTTACCTCGGCGACGTGACCCTGGACTGGGTCGGCAACACCATCAGCGGCCCCCAGGACATCCAGTCCGCGGCCACCGGCCAGACCCACTTCGGCGGCGCCTTCAACGGCGCGATCGTCAAACTGGCGTCGAGCAAGGCCCAGATCCAGGCCGTCACCTCCTACTACGGCTCCGACAAGGACACCTACCTCGGCTACTACGTCCTGGAGGACAGCCCGATCCGGTCCCCCCGCGACCTGATCGGCAAGAAGGTCGGCATGAACACCCTGGGCGCCCACGCCCAGGCCCTGCTCGACATCTACCTGGAGCGCAACGGGGTCCCCAAGGCCGACGCGGCCAAGGTCGAATCGCTCGTCGTGCCCCCCGTCAACACCGAGCAGTCGCTGAGGCAGAAGCAGATCGAGGTCGGCGTCCTCAGCGGCGTGCTGCGCGACAAGGCCCTGGCCGCGGGCGGCATACGGCCGCTGTTCAAGGACTTCGAACTCCTCGGCGCGTTCAGCGCGGGCTCGTACGTGATGACGAAGAAGTTCATCAAGGAGAACCCGGACACCGTCCGCACCTTCACCACGGGCGTGGGCAAGGCCATCGACTGGTCCCGTGCCACCCCGCGCGAGGAGGTCATCGCGCGGATGACGGAGATCGTCAAGAAGCGCGGCCGCAACGAGGACACCTCGACCCTCCAGTACTGGCGCTCCTACGGGGTCGCAGAGGCGGGCGGCCGGATCGCCGACAAGGAGTTCCAGCTGTGGATCGACTGGCTGGGCGAGCGCGGGGAGATCAAGAAGGGTCAGCTCAAGGCGGCCGACCTCTACACCAACGAGTTCAACGCGTCCGGGAAGGGCTGACCGACGCCATGGCGAAAATCGTGTTCGAGTCCGTGACGAAGACCTTCCCGACGAAGGACAAGAAGAACGAGTTCACCGCCCTCGACGGGATCGACCTGGAGATCGGGTCGGGGGAGTTCGTGGTCGTCGTGGGCCCGAGCGGCTGCGGCAAGTCCACCCTCCTCGACCTGCTCGGCGGCCTGACCCCGCCCACCTCCGGCCGGATCCTGCTCGACGGCAAGCCGGTCACCGGGCCGGGGCTCGACCGGGGCATCGTCTTCCAGCAGTACGCGCTGCTGCCGTGGCGCACCGCGCTCGGCAACATCGAGTTCGGCCTGGAGGCCACCGGCGTCCCGCGCCGCCAACGCGCGGCGAAGGCGCGGGAGTTCCTGGACCTCGTCGGTCTCACCGGCTTCGAGGACCGGCATCCGCACGAACTGTCCGGCGGCATGCGCCAGCGGGTCGCCATCGCGCGCTCGCTCGCGTACGACCCCGACGTGCTGCTCATGGACGAGCCGTTCGCGGCGCTCGACGCGCAGACCCGCGAGTCCCTCCAGGACGAACTGCGGCGGATCTGGCAGAGCACCGGCAAGACGGTCGTGTTCATCACGCACGGCATCGAAGAGGCCGTGTACCTCGGGCAGCGGGTGGCCGTCATCACCTCCCGCCCCGGCCGGGTCAAGCAGGTCGTACCGGTCTCGTTCGGCGACCGGGCCACCGGGGCCACCGGCGAAGACCTGCGCTCCAGCCCGGAGTTCGCCCGCTACCGCCACGAGATCTGGACCCTGCTCCACGACGAGGTGGCCCGCGCCCAGCAACTGGAGAAGGAGGAGGTCGCCGTATGAGCACCACGGTGGAAGCGGCGGTGGAGGCCGGGACGGAGACGGAGGCTGAGGCGGAGGCGGTACGCAGCCCCGCGCCCCCGGCGGTACGGAGCCCCGCGCGGGCCCCCGTACGGGCGCCGGCCGCGGCCCTCGCGCTGAAGGTCCTGCGCGTCCTGCGGGCGGTGGCGCTGCGGTCGGCGGCGATCCTCGCGCTGCTGGCCCTGTGGGAGGCGGCGCCGCGGCTGGGACTGGTCGACGCGACCTTCCTGCCGCCGGTGAGCGAGGTGGCCAAGGCCTGGTGGGAGCTGCTGGGCAACGGGCAGCTCGCCGAGCACAGCAAGGCGAGCCTGGCCCGCTCCTTCGGCGGATTCGGCATCGCGGTGGCCGTCGCGGTCCCGCTCGGGCTGCTGATCGGCTGGTACCGGCCGGTGGCGGTGCTGCTCGGCCCGCTGCTGGAGGTGTTCCGCAACACGGCGGCGCTCGCGCTGCTGCCGGTGTTCGTCCTGCTGCTGGGCATCGGGGAGACCTCGAAGGTCTCGATCGTCGTCTACGCCTGCGTCTGGCCGATCCTGCTGAACACCATCAGCGCCGTGGGCAACGCCGATCCGACGCTGGTGAAACTGGCCCGCTCGATGGACCTGTCCACGCCGAAGCTGTTCCAGAAGGTGATCCTGCCGGCGTCGGTACCGGTCATCTTCACCGGCATCCGGCTGGCGGGGGCCGTCTCCATCCTGGTCCTGGTCGCGGCCGAGATGATCGGCGCGAAGGCCGGCCTCGGCTACCTGATCAACGCCTCGCAGTTCAACTTCGCGATCCCGCAGATGTACGCGGGCATCGTCACGATCTCCGCGATCGGCCTCGCCTTCAACCAGATCCTCGTCACGATCGAACGCCGCCTGAGCCTCTGGCGCGTTCCGTCCTGAGGCCCTGAGGCCCTGAGGCCCTGAGGCCCTGAGGCCCTGAGGCCCTGAGGCCCTGAGGCCCTGAGGCCCCGCGCCACGGGCCCCGGGCCCCGGGCTTTGGAGGCCCGCCCCGCCCCGCCCCGCCCACTTTCCACGGGCGCGCCGCTCGCATCGCCGCGCCGCCCGATTCCACCGAGGACACGACATGACCGCACCCCGGACCCTCCACCTCAACGCCTTCCTCATGAACGCCGGTCACCACGACGCCGCCTGGCGCCACCCGTCCAGCAGCCCCGAGCGGATCACCGACCTGCGGTACTTCCAGGAACTGGCCCGCACCGCCGAGCGCGGCCGGCTCGACTCGATCTTCTTCGCCGACGGGGTCGCCCTCTGGGGCAAGGCCCGCTACAACGCCGTCGGCGGCTTCGAGCCGCTCACCCTGCTCTCCGCGATCGCCGCCGTCACCGAGCACATCGGGCTCATCGCCACCGTCTCCACCACCTTCAACGAGCCCTACAACCTGGCCCGGAAGTTCGCCTCCCTCGACCACATCAGCGGTGGCCGCGCAGGCTGGAACATCGTCACCTCCGGCAGCGCCGACGAGGCCCGCAACTTCAACCGCGACGAGCACCTGGAGCACAACCTCCGCTACGAGCGGGCCCGCGAGTTCCTCGAGGTGGCCACCAAGCTCTGGGACAGCTGGGAGGACGACGCGATCGTCCTCGACAAGGAGCGCGGCATCTACGCCGACACCGACAAGCTGCACCCCGCCGCGCACCGCGGCGAGTACTTCGGCGTCGCCGGACCGCTCAACGTGCCCCGCTCCCCGCAGGGCCACCCGCTGCTCGTGCAGGCCGGGTCCTCCGAGGACGGCAAGGAGTTCGCCGCCCAGTACGCCGAGGCCGTCTTCACCGCCCAGCAGACCCTCGCCGACGGCCAGACCTTCTACAAGGACCTCAAGTCCCGCCTCGCCAAGTACGGCCGCTCCGAGGACGAGCTGCTCGTCCTGCCCGGCATCGCCCCCGTCATCGGTTCCACCGAGGCCGAGGCCAGGGCCCTGGAGCAGGAGCTCACCGACCTCCAGGCCCCCGAGTACGGCCTCGCGCAGCTCTCCAACATGCTGGGCGTGGACCTCAGCGGGCTGCCGCTCGACGGCAGGCTGCCCGAGCTGCCCGAGGAGCGGGACATCAACGGCAACAAGAGCCGCTTCACGCTCGTCGCCGAGCTCGCCCGCCGCGAGGACCTCACCCTGCGCGAGCTGATCGCCCGGCTGGGCGCCGGCCGCGGCCACCGCGTCTTCGCGGGCACGCCCGAGCAGATCGCCGACCAGCTGGAGGAGTGGTTCACCCAGGGGGCCGCCGACGGCTTCAACATCATGGCTCCCGTGCTCCCCACCGGGCTGACCGACTTCGTCGACCAGGTCGTACCGATCCTGCAGCGCCGAGGCCTGTTCCGCACCGAGTACACCGGCCAAACCCTGCGCGAGAACTACGGCCTGGCCCGCCCCGTCAACCGCTACACCGCCGCTGCGGCCGCTGCGGCCGGGCAGGGAGCCGGAGCATGAGCGAACACGTCGCCGACGTGCTCGTGGTCGGCGGGGGCCCCGCCGCCGCCTGGGCCGCCCTCAAG
>NZ_JBHXKA010000059.1:0-24338 GCF_042722885.1 Streptomyces sp. NPDC058401 | reverse complement strand
GGGGCGGGGGGGGGCGGGGCGGGCGCCGGTATATTGCCCCACCCCGCGCCCGTGTGGCTGGGGGGGGGGGGGGCCCCCCCCCCGCCCTGCCCCCCCCACCGCCCGCCCGGGGCCGGGGCCTGCGTGGTCCTCGCCGACAAGGGCTACTGCGGCACCAGCGGGGCGACGGCCGCCGGCGGCACCGGCGTCTGGTACGTCCCGCCGGAACCGGCGGCCCGCGAGGCCGCGATGGCCAGCCGCGAGGGGCTCGGCGGCTACCTCGCCGACCGGCGGTGGATGTCCCGGGTCCTCGACGAGACGTACCACCGGATGAACGAGCTGGCGGACGAAGGACGCTACCCCTTCCCGACCGGCCCCGACGGCAGACCGCTGCGTAACGGCCTCCAGGGGCCCGAGTACATGCGGCGGATGCGCATCCGGATCCGCCGCGCCGGGGTCCGCATCCTCGACCACAGCCCGGTCACCGAGCTGCTCACCGACGCGGACGGCGCCGCCGCGGGCGCCGCCGGCTACCGCCGCCAGGCCGGCGAGCCCTACCGGGTCCGGGCCGGCGCCGTCGTCCTGGCCACCGGCGGCTGCGCCTTCCTCAGCGGTGCGCTCGGCACCAACACCAACACCGGGGACGGCGCCCTGTTCGCCGCCGAGGCGGGGGCCGAGCTGTCCGGCATGGAGTTCTCCAACGCCTACGGGATCGCCCCCGAGGGCACCTCCGTCACCAAGACGGCCTTCTACTCCTTCGCCACCTTCTACCGGGAGGACGGCGAGGTCCTGGAGGGCGCCGCCAGCCAGGGCGGTCGCTCCGCCATCGCCCGCGAACTCCTCACCGGGGCCCGGGTCCACGCCCGCCTCGACCGGGCCGACGCCACCGCGCAGGCCGCGATGCGGCTCGCGCAGCCCAATTTCTTCCTCACCTTCGACCGGCTCGGCATCGACCCCTTCACCGAGCGCTTCTCCGTCACGCTGCTGGCCGAGGGCACCGTCCGCGGCACCGGAGGGATCCGCATCACCGGGGCGGACTGCGCCACCTCGGTCCCCGGGCTGTACGCCGCCGGGGACGCGGCCACCCGGGAGGAGATCTGCGGGGGCTTCACCGGGGGCGGCAGCCACAACGCCGCCTGGGCGATGTCCTCGGGCAGCTGGGCGGGGTCCGGCGCGGCCCGGTACGCCCGCTCCCTCGGCTCGGGCCGGGCCGCCTTCCGGCCGGTCACCGGGGCCGGCGGGGCGGGCCTGCGGCCGGCCGGGGACGCCGGGTCCGCGGCCGGGCCCGGCGAGGCGAGGGAACTCGTACGCCTCGTCCAGGAGGAAGTGCTGCCGTACGACAAGAACTACCTGCGGCGCGGCTCCGTCCTCACCGGCGCGCTCGGCGCCCTCGACGACCTCTGGGCGCAGCTGCGCTCCCTGCGCGGGGAGGGCGCCGGGCTGGTCAAGGTCCGGCAGGCGGCGGCCATGACGGCGCACGCCCGCTGGATGTACGCGTCCGCGCTGGCCCGTACCGAGAGCCGCGGGATGGCCCGCCGGCTCGACCACCCGGAACAGGATCCGGCGCAGCACCACCGTATCGTGACGGGCGGGCTCGACCGGGTGTGGACGCGGCCGGCGGAGCTGGTCGCATGATCGAACTGGTCTCGGCCGAGCGTTGCATCGCCTGCGACAAGTGCGTGGAGGTCTGCCCGACCGACGTCTTCGAACGGGGGCCGGAGGGGATCCCGCTGCTCGCCCGGCAGGAGGACTGCCAGACCTGTTTCCTGTGCGAGGCCAACTGCCCGGTGGACGCGCTGTTCGTGTCCCCGCTGACCCGGCCGGTTCCCGAGGACCCGGCCGTACGGGACGAGGCCGGCCTCGCCGGCCGGGGGCTGCTCGGCAGCTACCGGCGGGAGATCGGCTGGGGCGAGGGACGCACACCGGGCGCCCTGCGGGCGGTCGGCCCCTCGCTCGGCGCGGCGGGCGGCGGCGGGACGGCGCCGCCGATCACCTCCTGAACGAGGGTCCGGCCGCCTGCGGGACACGTGCCGCCGGAGCGCAACGCTCCGGCGGCACGTCCGTGTGCGGAGGCCGCGCTACCGGGTGCGGCCGTGGGCCCGGGTCAGACCGTCAGGACGATCTTGCCGCGGGTGCGGCCCGCGGCGCTCAGCTCCCAGGCCTTCGCCGCCTCGGCGAGCGGCAGGGCGTGCTCCACGTTGACCGTGAGCCCGCCCTCGTCCGCGAGCCGGCCCAGGAAGGTCAGGCCGGCGGTGTCCGGGCGGACCCACAGCTGGTGCGCGCCCTGCGCGGCCGCGGTGTAGTCGGCGATGGACACCACCCGGTGTTCCTCCTTGACCAGGGACCGGAGCGCCGGGATGACGTCGTCGCCGAAGAAGTCCAGGGCCGCGTCCACCCCTTCGGGCGCCAGCGCACGGACCCGGTCGGCGAAGCCCTCGCCGTACAGGACCGGCTCGGCGCCCAGCGAGCGCAGGTAGTCGTGGTTGTGCGCGCCGGCCGTGCCGATGACGCGTAGGCCGAGCGCGACGGCGATCTGCACGCCGAAGGAGCCGGTGCCGCCGGCGGCGGAGTGGATGAGCACGGTCTCGCCGGCCGTGAGCCCCACCCGGGTGAGCGACTGGTAGGCGGTGAGTCCGGCCAGCGGGATGCCCGCGGCCTGCTCGAAGGTCAGGCCGCGCGGCTTGCGGGCGAGGGTGCGGACGGGGGCGGAGACGAGCTCGGCGTAAGTGCCCAGCTCCACCCACTCCTTGCGGACGTAGCCGTACACCTCGTCGCCGACGGCGTAGTCGAAGGTGTCCTCGCCCAGCGCCTCGACGACTCCGGCGACGTCCCAGCCGGGTATGACCGGGTAACGGACTTCGAGGATCGGGTCGAGGTAACCGGCGGCGAGCTTCCAGTCCACCGGGTTCACTCCGGCGGCCCTGACCCGGACGAGGACCTCGCCCGGACCGACCTTGGGCTCGGGAACCTCGGTGAGGGCGAGGATGTCAGGCGTTCCGTATGCGGTGTAGGTGATGGCCTTCATGATCTTCCCAACGGGCCTCCGGGGGAGCGTTGTTCCGGGTTTCGGCCCCCTTTTTCCGGAATGGCCCGTTCCCGGTACTCGATTCCCGATTCCCGGCTGCCTTGGCTCGGAGTCGGCTGCTCAGGCGGGCAGGGTGTTGCGGTGGGAGCTGCGTCGGGCCGCGCTGAACAGGGCCTGGATCTGCGCCCCGGACTGCTCCACGTCGTCGAGCGGGGAGGGGAAGGGGATCCGCACGTCGTGGTGCCCGCGCAGTTCCTCCAGCCGCAGCGTGATCCCGTACCGGTCCATGGCGAGGGGCAGTGCGCGCAGGACGGCGGCCCCGCCGCCCGCCGCCGGCTGCTGCCGGACCAGGCGCAGCAGGAGGGTGACGAGTTCGGCGTGGTCGTCGAGGAGGTGGGTGAGCATCCCGGCCTCGTAGGGGGCGAGGGGGTCGGGGCAGGCGGCGTCCAGCTCGTCGAGACCGACGTACGAGCGGGCGCCGTCGGGGGTTTCGAGGACGGCCCGGCCGAACTCCACGCAGGTGGAGCCGGAGTCCTCCGTCGCGTACGGGGTCAGCAGGCGGCCGACGAGGGTGACCCGGGCGCGCACGCGGTCCCGTACGGGAGTGGGCGCGATGTCCGTGAACTCCAGCCGGATCGCCGGGCGGTGCTCGGCGTCGGCGCCCGGTTCGGCGGGGTGCAGGTGCAGCCGGCCGAGGGGGTCGGTGCCGTCGAGGTGGCGGATCTCCGTGCGCTGCCCGTCGGTGACGACGGTCATGGAGTGGGCGGCGGCCAGGACGGACCGGACCCGCTCGGCGTCGGTGGGCAGCAGCGAGGGCAGGTGCATGTGGATCTCCGTCGTCCCGAGTGGCGAGATGGCACGTACTTAGGTATGCCTAACCTAACCTACTCGCCGGGTGAGGGGTAGTCGGGGGCGCGCCGACGGGGCGTCTCAGCTGCCTCGTGTCGGTGTTGGGCTGAACGGGTGAAACGCGAGAGGATGGGGGGATGCACATGAAGCGCAAGGCCGAGGCGGCCTGGTGAGCAGGTACGACGTCACCGACGAACAGTGGGAGGGGCTCGCGCAGGTGGTTCCCCTGCGCAGCCGCAACGAGTGGCCCTCCCGGGTGGATCACCGCACGATCCCCACGGTTCCGGGGGCGTCCGCGGCGGAGCAGCGGCGCTTCGTGGTGATCCGGGTCCAGGTCTTCGCGGACGCGCGGGAGGTGGCGGAGTACCTGATCGCACAGATCCCGGTACTGCTGGACCTCACGGGCGCGGACGGCGAAGTGGCCAAGCGGATCCTGGACTTCAGCAGCGGCGTGGTCTTCGGCCTGGGCAGCGGGATGCACCGGGTCGACCGCAACGTCTTCCTGCTGGCACCCGTCGGAACCGAGGTGGAGGGGATCGCGGCCGCGGCCGTCCCCCGATCGTAGGAAGGTCCCACGGACGGAACGGTTCGCCGGACCCACGGGGGGCCCGGCGCCCGTACCGTCCGGCGCATGACCTCCCCCTTCCCCACCGCTCCGGCTGCGCCGGCCCTCCGGGCGCCCGCCGCGCCTTCCGCCGCGCCCGCGTCCGCGGCCGCGCCGGCTTCCGCGATCCCTGCGTCCTGCGTGGTGCCCGCTGCCTCCGCCGCACCTTCCGCAGTGGCCGCCTCCTCTGCGGCTTCCGCCGCACCTTCCGCCGCGTCGGCTTCCGGCCTGTTCGCCGGTCCGGGCTTAGCCCAGGCCCAGGTCCCGGTGCAGGGTTCGGGGCCCGGTCCGGTCTCGGGGCGGGGGGCGGATCCTGCCTCGCCCGCGGCGGGCGGTCCGCATTTGCGGCCCGCCGTGACCGAGTTGCGGCTCTCCGCCTACGGTGCGCACCGCGGGGCGCGGTTCGGGCTCGGGCCCGTCACGCTCTTCGCCGGGCCGAGCGGGAGCGGCAAGTCGCAGGTGCTGGAGGCCTACGGGGCGCTCGCCGCCCTGGGCGCCGGGGCCACGCTGGACGAGGTGTTCCCCGACCCGCGGGCCCGGATCCCCGACCGGGCGGTGCCCGACGCCGAGCGGCGCCGGGGGTTCCGGATCGGTTGCACGGTCGACGGCCCCGCCGGGCCGGTCCGGCTCGACCTCGCCGTGCAGGCGGAGCCCGCGCTGCGGATCGTCGGTGAACGGCTCTCGGTGGACGGGCAGGTCCTCCTCACCACCGCACTGCGCGACCCCGGGCGGCGGTCCGTCCAGGCGGCCTGGCTGACCGGCGGAGCCATCGGGTTCACCCGGGCCCCGCTGCCCGACGACCGGCTCGGGACCGCGCTGCTCCCGCTGCGCGTGGCCGGGGCCACCGAGGGGCAGCGGCAGGTGCTGGCCGCCGCCGAGCAGGTGGTCGTCGCGCTGCGCTCGGTGTTCCCCTGCGACCCCCGCCCGGAGCGGATGCGGGAGCCCGTCGCGGCGGGGGAGGGGCGGCTGCTGGCCGACTGCGCCAATCTGGCCGACGTACTGCGCCGGACCCGCCTGGAGTGCGGCACCCGGTACGGACTGCTGACCGGGGCCGCCCGGACCGGGTGCGCGGGGTGGGTGGCCGGGCTGGACGTACGGGGACCCGAGGGCGGCCCGGTCACCGGACTGCTCGACCGGGGCCCGTCGAGGCCCGCCACCGAGCTGGCCCGGCTGGGCGCGGGCGAGCTGCGCTTCCTCGCCCTCGCGCTGGTGCTGCTGACCGGGCCGGGGGTCCTGGACGTGGATCCCGCGGCCGAACTGCCCACCGCACGCCAGGCGCTGACCGTGCTCGCCGACGGCTTCGACCGGGACCTGGACGGCCGGCAGACCGCCGAACTGCTGCGGCTGGCCGTACTGGCGTGCGGGCGCGGGCAGGTCAGACTGGCGGCCTCGGCGGGCGAGGCCTGCGCGAAGGCCGCCCGGGGGATCGCGGGGGTCTCGGTGGTAGACCTGGGGGCATGAGAGAAGAACGTGGAGTGACCGGGGGAGAGGAAGGGGCCGGCGAGCGGATCGACCGGCTCCAGCGGCGGCTCGCCGAGTTCGCGGCGGCGCGCGGGTGGGAGCCCTTCCACACGCCGAAGAACCTGGCGGTGGCGCTGAGCGTCGAGGCGTCCGAACTGGTCGAGATCTTCCAGTGGTTGACACCGGAACAGTCCGCGAAGGTCATGGAGGAGCCGGACACCGCACACAGAGTGGCCGATGAGGTGGCGGACGTACTCGCCTACCTGCTGCAGTTCTGTGAGGTCCTCGGGGTCGATGTGCTGGATGCGCTCGCCGCGAAGATCGAGCGGAACGAGCTGAGGTTCCCCGTCCCGGGTACTCCGGGGGTAGACCGTCACTCTTCGGAGTGATGGCGATATCCACAACCATCTTCGGTGTCCACAATTTCCGAATACCCCTGGCTTTACCGGCCCGTTGCCCTCACTCTGGGTAGTGGAGAGAACGGCAAGATGTCGTGCGGACGGGGGACGGCATATGGACGCGGTACGGCTCATCGCAGCCGGCCGGCACGCGCTGGCGCAGAGCGGGGCTGCATGGGACATCGTGGGCGAGGCGTGGCAGGCGCAGGCCCTCGCCCAGGGCATAGGGAGCTGGCTGGCGGTCACCGGACCGCCGGAGCTGAGATCGGAGGCACGGGGGCTGGGCGAAGCGGGCGGCAGGGGCTGCGGGGTGCTCGACCGGGCGGCTCTGCGCGGAGAGGGCTATGCGCCCGATCTCCCGCCCCGGGCCGCGCAGTTGACCGAGGTGACGGACGCCCGGCAGGCGCTGCTCGGGCTCCAGGCGCTGCTCGGCGAAGTGGGCATAGCGCTGGTCGGGGTGGCCTGCGGGACGGACGACGAGAGTCTGTACTGGCAGTGCATAGAGTCGATAGACGCGGCCGACGAGTCGAGCGACCGGGTCCGGGCGATCCTGCGGCGAATGACCGTGCGCGAGCGGGGGTCCGCCTCGGGCGTGGCCTGAGCCCGGGTGCTTCGGTCCGGGGTGCTTTGGTGCGGGGTGTTTCGGTGCGGGGTGCTCCGGTGCGGGGTGTTTCGGTGGGGTCCCGCCGCGCGCGACGGGACCCGGGTGGTCAGAAGGACCGGTAGGACGGGCGGTCTTCGCTCTCCGGGGTGCGGCCGCCCTGGGGCAGCGGAGCGGCGGGGCTGCGGTCGGTGGAGGACTGGAGGTCTGCGTCGAGCTGCGAGAGGTCGGCGTTCAGCGCCGCCATCAGCTCTTCCATCTGCTGCAGCAGGCCCTTCGGTGCGCCGCCCTGGGCGGGTACCGCGGACTCCTGGCGTGCGTGGTCGTGCGCTGCCTGTCCGGTCTGGCAGTCCTGGCGTGATTGCCGGAGGGTCTCCGGCGCGGACTCCTGGGACATGGCGGCCTCCTCGGCCCTGGCCCTTCCGGGGCGGAAGGGGGCGGTGGACGCGTCGGCGAAGGCCGCCGGCGCGCGGGCCGGGCGGTCCGGCTCCGTCCGAGCCAACGATCCCCATCCGGGCTGGTCACTGGCGCGGGCGGCGGGGAGCGTCCGGTTGACGCAGATTCACCCGGCCGGGGCCGAAAGGGCAGGATGGAGCCATGGATCTCCGTATCTTCACCGAGCCCCAGCAGGGCGCGAGCTACGACACCCTCCTGAGCGTCGCCAAGGCCACCGAGGACCTGGGCTTCGACGCCTTCTTCCGCTCGGACCACTACCTGCGCATGGGTACGGCCGACGGACTGCCCGGTCCCACCGACGCCTGGATCACCCTGGCCGGCCTGGCCCGCGAGACCAAGCGCATCCGGCTGGGCACGCTGATGACGGCCGGCACCTTCCGGCTGCCCGGTGTGCTCGCCATCCAGGTCGCGCAGGTCGACCAGATGTCGGGCGGCCGGATCGAACTCGGTCTGGGCGCAGGCTGGTTCGAGGAGGAGCACAAGGCGTACGGCATTCCCTTCCCGGCCGAGCGCCTTGCGCGGCTGGAGGAGCAGCTGGAGATCGTCACCGGACTGTGGGCCACCGAGCCCGGCGCCACCTTCGACTACGCGGGCGTCCACTACCAGGTGGAGAACTCCCCGGCGCTGCCCAAGCCGGCCCAGGACAAGATCCCGGTCCTGATCGGCGGTCACGGCGCGAAGCGCACCCCGCGCCTCGCCGCCCGGTACGCGGACGAGTTCAACATGCCCTTCGCCTCGATCGCGGACAGCGAGCGGCAGTTCGGCCGGGTCCGCGCGGCCGCCGAGCTGGCCGGCCGCAAGCCCGGAGACCTCGTCTACTCCAACGCGCTCGTCGTGTGCGTGGGCAAGGACGACGCCGAGGTGGCCCGGCGGGCCGCCGCCATCGGCCGGGACGTGGCGGAGCTCAAGGCCAACGGGCTGGCCGGCTCCCCGGCCGAGGTGGTGGACCGGATCGGGGCCTACGGGGCGGTCGGCTCCTCCCGCCTCTACCTCCAGCTGCTCGATCTCGGCGATCTGGACCACCTGGAGCTGATCTCCTCCAGGGTCCAGTCCCAGCTCGGCTGACGGGTCGGCCACCGTGCCCCGCGCATCCCTGCCGCTCGCCGAGGCCCTCGCGGGCCCCGGCGGGCGGACCGTGCTCCTGGACGGCGGGCTGAGCAACCAGCTCGCCGACCAGGGCTGCGACCTGTCCGGCGGCCTGTGGACGGCCCGGGTCCTCGCCGAGCGGCCGGAGCAGGTGACGGCCGCCCACACCGCCTACGCGCGGGCGGGCGCCGAGGTGCTGATCACCTCCAGTTACCAGGTCGGGTACGCCGCCTTCGCCCGCCGCGGCCACGGCCCGGAGCGCACCACGGCCCTGATGCGGCGCAGCGTGCGGCTGGCCGCGGCAGCGGCCCGGGCCGCGGAGCACGGGGTGTGGGTCGCCGCATCCGTGGGCCCGTACGGGGCGGTGCTGGCGGACGGCTCCGAGTACCGGGGCCGGTACGGGCTGGGCGTGCGGCAGCTGGCCGACTTCCACCGGCCCCGGATCGAGGCGCTGCTGGCCGAGGGCCCCGATGTGCTGGCCCTGGAGACCGTTCCGGACACCCTGGAGGCCGAAGCCCTGCTCACCGTGCTCGCGGAGACCGGCGCGCGGGCCTGGCTGAGCTACACGGTGGCGGGCGGCCGCACCCGGGCCGGGCAGCCCCTGCCCGAGGCCTTCGCCCTCGCCGCCGCTTCCCCGCAGGTCATCGCCGTCGGCGTGAACTGCTGTGACCCGGCGGAGGTGCTGCCCGCCCTCGAAGCGGCCGCCGCCGTCACCGGCACACCCCTGGTGGCCTACCCCAACGACGGCTCGGTCTGGGAGCCCGCCACCGCCACCTGGCGGGCCCCCGCCGCCCCCGTCCCCTGGCCCGTGGACGCCTGGCGGCGCACCGGGGCCCGCCTTATCGGCGGCTGCTGCCGCATCGGCCCCGACCGCATCGCCGCACTGGCCGCTACGCTCCGCTGAGGTCCCAGCGCACGCCCGGCGATCCGCCGCCCGAGGCCACGAGCGTGCGGATCTCCGTTTCCACAGTGGCCAGTTCCTCCGGACGCTCCATCAGGAGCAGCTGTTCGCGGTAGTGCACGAGCGCGGTGACGAGCAGTTGGGTCTCCTCGGGTTCCAGCACGCACGTCCGGCGTGCGGCGGCCACGGACTCGGCGCGCAGGGCGAGCGCGATACCGGGCCGGTGGGCGAACTCCTGACGGCTGTACGCGAACAACGCGGCTGCCAGCAGGGGCAGATAGGCCAACGGACTCACCCGGACGAGGACGCGATAGGCGGCCACCCGCTCCCGGACGGGCAGCGTGCCCGATCCGAGGAGCGCCACCCGGGCGCGCAGCACGGCGTCGTGATTGATGTTCTCCGTGGGATTCATGAGGGAGATTCTGTGATCCGCGCAGGGCCCCGGACAAGGTTGATCGGCTGTGCCGTCCGTCCTACGAAAACCGCCTCTGACCTGTCATGATGGATACGTCATCACCCTTGGACCCGCCCTCGCGGGGCCCCTCAGGCGGCGGGAAACGACACCTTCGTCAGGTCCTCGGAGGCTTCCCACATGCGCCGGGCGTCCTCGCTGCTGCGCAGGCGGGAGTAGAGCTTCTGTTCGGCAGGCGGGCCGCCGAGGTGTCCCGGGCCGCTCGGTCCGTAGAAGCGGCCCCCTTCGGCTCCGGCGGCCGTCGCCGCGTAGAGGGCCGGGAGTTGTGCGGTCTCGACGGTCCCGAGCAGGATGCCGCGGGCGGACAGCGCGCGGATCAGTTTGATGCCCACGGTGTCCTTGTCGCGGCCGAGCTCGGGGCGCGCGGCGAGCAGGCTGGTCGGGGCGACGCCGGGGTGGGCGAGGTTGCTCGTGATGCCCCAGCCGCCCGCCCGGCTGCGCCGGTCGAGTTCGAGGCCGAAGAGCCCGAACGCGATCTTCGACTGGCTGTAGGCGTGAGTGCCCTTGTAGGAGCGTTCCCAGTTCATGTCCTGCCAGTTGATGGAGTTGCTGTTGGCGGAGACGCTGATCTGCGAGGTCACGCGGGCCCGTCCGGCACACAGCAGCGGCAACAGGTGGGCCACCAGGGCGAAGTGGCCGAGGTGGTTGGTGCCGAGCTGCAGCTCGAACCCGTCGGCGGTCGTCTGCCGGTCGGGCGGGGTCATCACGCCGGCGTTGTTGACGAGGACGTGGATCGGACGGCCCTCCGCCCGCAGGGTCTCGCCGAGGGCTGCGACCGAGTCGAGCGCGGACAGGTCGAGGGAGTGCAGCCGGACCTGCGCCGCGGGGACCGTCCGCCTGATCTTGGCGATGGCCCGCTCGCCCTTGGCCGGGTTGCGGACGGGCAGCAGCACTTCGGCCCCGGCCGCGGCGAGCCGGGTGGCGATCCCGAGACCGATGCCGTCGCTGGCTCCGGTGACCACGGCGCGCTGTCCGGAGAGGTCGGGGACGGTGAGGCCGATGGGCTTGCGTGACATGAGTGCTCCCGTGGAAAAGGGGAAGAGGGGCGGAGTCCTCCCTTCAATGTATGCGGCGACCACAATGTATGCAACGCCTACAATGTGATCGGTGCGCCGCTAGGCTGAGCGCATGACGAAGCGCCCGTACCACCACGGAGACCTCGCTGCCGCCCTGCTCGACCGGGCCGAGCAGACGGTCCGCGAGCGGGGCGCGGGCGCGCTCTCCCTGCGGGAACTGGCCCGCGAACTCGGAGTGAGCCCCGGCGCGCCCAGCCGCCACTTCAAGACCAAACAGGCCCTGCTGGACGCCCTGGCGCTGGGCGGCTTCGAGCGGCTCGTCGAGGCCCTCGCCACCGCTCGGGAAGCCGCGGGAGCGACGTTCGCCGCGCGGCTGGACGCCTTGGCCCGCACCTACGTCGGCTTCGCCACGGAGGACGCCGCCCTGCTCGACCTGATGTTCTCGGCCAAGCACAGCCCGGAGGCGTCCGAGGCGCTGGGCGCGGCCGCCCGGCGGTGGAGCGGTCAGTTCCTGGAGCTGGTCGGCGAAGGCCAGCGCCGCGGCGAGGTACGCGAAGGACCGCTGGACCGCGTGACCCTGACGGTCTTCGCGCCGCTCCACGGCTACATCGGCCTGGCCGCGAGCGGCGTCCTGCCGCCCGAAACCGCCGGTCAGGGACTCGACGACGTGATCGCATCCATCGTCCGCCACTGCAAGCCCGAGCAGGATCCGAAAGAGCCGGCCTAGGCCGGCTCTTTCGGATCTTGTCGGTCGAGCCCGCGGCGTCTGGTGCCGTGCCTGGGCGTGCTGTCGGGGTGTTCGCGTACTGGGCGTACGTGGTCGCCTCGGCAGTGCGGCCAGGCGCGGTGCCAGGCGTCGCGGGCCCGGCAGGATCCGAAAAAGCCGGCCTAGTCCTCGCCCATCACCGCCTCGCAGCCCGGGCACACCGCGCCGGCGTGCTCGGGAGGGCACCAGGACTCCGGATGCTCGGAGGGCTGCCAGGCGGCCGTTTCCATGGCGAAGGTGTCCTTCCCGCACATGGTCCGCGGGCCCCGCCCGGAGCCGCCTCCCGGGGCGGCCGGCGCGGCGTGCACCCGGTGGACGGAACCCGCCACCGGCTGGTCGAGCTCGTACACAACGACGATGCCGCTCATGCTTCGACGGTAGGCGCCGGCGGAAAATAGGGCGCGGGCAACACCGGTGACCAGCAAGAATCGCCCGTGTGTTCCTGACGATCTCCACCACCGGTTCCCCCGAGCGCCCCGCCACCGACCTGGGCTTCCTGCTGCACAAGCACCCCGGCAAGGCGCAGGCGTTCTCCACCTCCCACGGCACCGCCCACGTCTTCTACCCCGAAGCCACGGACGAGAAGTGCACGGCGGGCCTGCTCCTGGAGGTGGATCCCGTCGCGCTCGTGCGCCGGGGTCAGGGAAAGGGTCAGAGCGCCACCCCGGACGCCGCGCTCGCGCAGTACGTCAACGACCGCCCCTACGCCGCCTCCTCGCTGCTGGCCGTGGCCCTGAGCGGCGTGTTCCGCAACGCGCTGAAGGGGCAGTGCGCGGCCCGCCCAGAGCTGCCCGACGAGGTGCGCCCGCTGCGCATCGAGATCCCGGTCCTGCCCGCCCGGGGCGGCGCCGAGCTCGTGCGCCGGCTGTTCGGCCCGCTCGGCTGGGATGCGGTCACGGCCACCCCGGTCCCGCTCGACGAGACCTTCCCGGAGTGGGGCGACTCCCGGTACGTACGCCTCGTCCTGGAGGGCGAGCTGCGCCTCTCCGACGCGCTGCGCGGCCTGTACGTGCTGCTGCCCGTCCTGGACGACTCCAAGCACTACTGGATCGCCTCCGACGAGGTGGACAAGCTGCTGCGCGCCGGAGACGGCTGGCTCGCCGAGCACCCGGAGAGCGAACTGATCACCTCCCGCTACCTGGCCCGCCACAAGCGGCTGACCCAGGACGCCCTGGAGCGCCTGGAGCTGGTCCGCCTCGCGGAGGCGGACGGCAGCGAGGTGGAGGAGCTGGACAACGCGGTCGACGAGACGAGCGATACGGAGGACAAGCCCGTACCGCTCGCGGTGCTGCGCCGCGAGGCGATCCTCGCCGCGCTGGGCGCCGCCGGTGCGGCCCGCGTCCTCGACCTGGGCTGCGGACAGGGCCAGTTGGTGCAGGCGCTGCTCAAGGACCCGGCGTACACCGAGATCGTCGGCGTGGACGTGTCCGTCCGGGCGCTGAACGTGGCCGCGAAGCGGCTGCGGCTGGAGCGGATGGGGGAGCGGCAGAGTTCCCGCGTCCGCCTGGTGCAGGGCTCGCTCGCCTACACCGACAAGCGGCTCACCGGCTACGACGCGGCCGTGCTCAGCGAGGTCATCGAGCACCTGGACCCGGAGCGGCTGCCCGCCCTGGAGTACGCGGTGTTCGGCTCGGCCCGCCCCCGCACCGTCCTCGTGACCACCCCGAACGTCGAGTACAACGTCCGCTGGGAGTCGCTGCCCGCCGGGCACGTGCGGCACGGCGACCACCGCTTCGAGTGGACCCGCGAGGAGTTCCGGGCCTGGGCCGGGGACGTCGCCTCCCGGCACGGCTACTCCGTCGGGTACCTGCCCGTCGGGGACGACGACCCCGAGGTGGGGCCGCCGACGCAGATGGCCGTCTTCACCCTGAACTCCGGCACCACGAACACCACGGACATCACCGGCACCGACACCCCGAAGGAGGGCGAGGCAGCATGACCACCGACACGACCGGCACGACCGATACCACCAACACGACAGCAACCACCGACCGCAAGCGCGTACTTCCCGTCACCGACCTGTCCCTCGTCGTCCTGATCGGCGCCACCGGTTCGGGCAAGTCCACCTTCGCCCGTACGCACTTCAAGCCCACCGAGGTCATCTCCTCCGACTACTGCCGGGGCCTGGTCGCCGACGACGAGAACGACCAGGGCGCAAGCAAGGACGCCTTCGAGGTCCTGCACTACATCGCGGGCAAGCGGCTCGCCGCCGGCCGCCTCACCGTCGTCGACGCCACCAGCGTGCAGGCCGAGTCCCGCCGGCAGCTCGTCCAGCTCGCCCGTGAGTACGACGTCCTGCCCATCGCGATCGTCCTCGACCTGCCCGAAGAGGTCTGCGCGGAGCGCAACGCGGCCCGCCCGGAGCGGGCGAAGCTGCCGCGCGCCGTCATCCAGCGCCACCGCCGCGACCTGCGGCGTTCGCTGCGCGGTCTGGAGCGCGAGGGCTTCCGCAAGGTGCACGTGCTGCGCACGCCCGAGGAGGTGGAGTCGGCCCAGGTGGTCCTGGAGAAGCGCTACAACGACCTCACCCACCTCACCGGCCCCTTCGACATCATCGGCGACATCCACGGCTGTGCCTCCGAGCTGGAGACCCTGCTCGCCGAGCTCGGCTACGAGGACGGCGCCCACCCCGAGGGCCGCACCGCCGTGTTCGTCGGCGACCTCGTCGACCGCGGCCCGGACAGCCCCGGCGTCCTGCGCCGGGTGATGGGCATGGTCGGCTCCGGCAACGCCCTCTGCGTGCCCGGGAACCACGAGAACAAGCTCGGCCGTTATCTCAAGGGCTCCAAGGTCCAGCCGACCCACGGCCTCGCCGAGACGATCGAGCAGCTCGCCGGGGAGCCGGAGGAGTTCGTCCAGGAGGTCCGCACCTTCATCCAGGGCCTGGTCAGCCACTACGTCCTGGACGGCGGCAAGCTCGTGGTCTGTCATGCGGGGCTGCCCGAGAAGTACCACGGCCGCACCTCCGGCCGGGTGCGCTCGCACGCCCTGTACGGGGAGACCACGGGGGAGACCGACGAGTTCGGGCTGCCCGTGCGCTACCCGTGGGCCGAGGACTACCGGGGCAAGGCCGTCGTGGTCTACGGCCACACGCCGGTCCCGAACACCTCCTGGATCAACAACACCATCTGCCTCGACACGGGAGCCGTCTTCGGCGGGAAGATGACCGCCCTGCGCTGGCCCGAGCGCGAACTGGTCGACGTACCGGCCGAGAAGGTCTGGTACGAGCCGGTCAAGCCGCTCGTCACCGAGGTGCCGGGCGGACACGATGGCCGCCCGCTCGACCTGGCCGACGTCCACGGCCGCCGGATCGTCGAGACCCGGCACCTGGGCAACGTCAACGTCCGCGAGGAGAACGCGGCCGCCGCCCTGGAGGTGATGAGCCGCTTCGCCGTGGACCCGCGCCTGGTCCCGTACCTCCCGCCGACGATGGCGCCCACGGCCACCTCTGCGGAGCAGGGCTACCTGGAGCACCCCGCCGAGGCCTTCGCGCAGTACCGCAAGGACGGCATCGCCCAGGTCGTCTGCGAGGAGAAGCACATGGGCTCCCGCGCCACCGTGCTGATCTGCAAGGACGCCGAAACGGCCCGCGAGCGGTTCGGGGTCGACGGTCCCACCGGGTCCGTGTACACCCGCACCGGACGGCCCTTCTTCAAGGACCCCGAGGTCACCGAGGAGGTCCTCGCCCGGCTCCGCTCGGCGGTCACCGACGCCGGGCTGTGGGAGGAACTGGCCACCGACTGGCTGCTCGTCGACGGCGAACTGCTGCCCTGGTCGCTGAAGTCCGGCGGCCTGCTGCGCAACCAGTACGCCGCCGTGGGCGCGGCCTCCGGCGCCGTCTTCCCGGACGCCGTCGCCGCCCTGGAGGCGGCCGCGGCCCGGGGCGTGGACACCGGCGAGCTGCTGGAGCGCCAGCGCGGGCGGGCCGCGGACGCGGCGAAGTTCACCGAGGCGTACCGGCGCTACTGCTGGAGCACCGACGGGCTGGACGGCGTACGGTTCGCCCCGTTCCAGCTGCTGGCGGCGGCCGGGCGCTCGCTGGCGGCCGTACCCCACGACGAGCAGCTCTTCTGGCTGGACCGGCTCGTCGCCGCCGACGAGGCCGCCGGGACCGGACTGCTGCGCCGCACCGGCCGGATCCTGGTGGACACCGCCGACGAGGCCTCGGTACGGGCGGGCACCGACTGGTGGCTGGAGCTGACGGCCGCCGGCGGCGAGGGCATGGTCGTCAAACCGCTCCAGGCGTACGCCAAGGACGGCAAGGGCCGCCTCGTGCAGCCGGGGGTGAAGGTGCGCGGACGCGAGTACCTGCGGATCATCTACGGTCCCGAGTACACGCGTCCGGACCACCTGGAGCGGCTGCGCGGACGCCACCTCGGGCACAAGCGCTCGCTGGCCCTGCGCGAGTACGCGCTCGGGCTGGAGTCCCTGGACCGGCTGGCGGCCGGGGAGCCGCTGTGGCGGGTCCACGAGGCGGTCTTCGCCGTCCTCGCGCTGGAGTCGGAGCCGGTGGACCCGCGGCTCTGAAGCGCCGCCCCGGGGCTCCGCGGGCGTCAAGGAAGGACCCCCGTACGGCCGCGCATTAGGTCGTATGGGGGAACTTTCGCGGAGAACTCCGGGAAAACCACCGGCGGGATCGTTCATCCAGGGCAGCGGAATGTCCGCGACCCTGGAAGGACGGAACGTCACCTATGAAGATGACCGCGCGCGGAAGCATTGCGGCACTCATGACCTGTATGGCCGCGGCAGGCGCGGCCACCCCGGCCATGGCCGACGCGGTGCCGGTGGGAGTCCCCCTGGACGCGGTGCGGACCACGCTCGGCGTGGACGTCCCGCACCTGGCCACCGGAGTGCCGGTGCCGGTGGTCGGAGCGCCCGAGGCGCCCCGCTTCCACAAGGGCGACATGCTGCCGACCCCACTGCTCCCGGCGGTGCCGATCGGCACCGAGCTCGGCGACACCCTCCTCACCTCCCCGGTGCCGAACCTGGCCGGAAAGCCCGAGACGGACGGCGAGGGCTCGCTGGACGCCCCCGCGACCACCATGCGCACCCGGACCCCGGGACTGCTCGTCGGCTCCCCGCTGACCATGCCCGACGCGTCCAACTACGGGCTGCCGAACGTGACCGCCCCCGCGCTGGGCGTCATCGCCCCGGACCTCACCGGAACCCCGGAGGCCCTGCTCGGCCTGCGCTGAACCGGCGGGCCCCCGCCCGCCGCCGGATGCGGCGGTCCGAACCCGCTGAGCCGACGCCACGTCAAAAAGCCGCCCGGTCTGCGAACGTGTACGGCATGGGATTCCATGTCGATTCCGAGACCGGGCGGCTTCGCCGCGTCATCCTCCACCGGCCCGACCTGGAGCTGAAGCGGCTCACACCGAGCAACAAGGACGCGCTGCTCTTCGACGACGTGCTGTGGGTGCGCAGGGCCCGCCAGGAGCACGACGGCTTCGCCGACGTCCTGCGCGACCGGGGCGTGGAGGTGCACCTCTTCGGCGACCTGCTGGTGGAGGCCCTGGACATCCCGGAGGCGAGACACCTCGTCCTGGACCGGGTCTTCGACGAGAAGGAGTACGGTCCGCTCGCCACCGACCACCTGCGGGCGGTCTTCGACGGACTGGCCTCGGCGGACCTGGCCGAGGCGCTGATCGGCGGGATGACCAAGCGGGAGTTCCTGGAGCGGCACGCGGAGCCGGTGTCGGTCCGCTTCCACGCCCTGGACCTGGACGGCTTCCTGCTGGGTCCGCTGCCCAACCACCTCTTCACCCGGGACACCTCCGCCTGGATCTACGACGGGGTGTCGATCAACGCGATGCGCTGGCCGGCCCGGCAGCGCGAGACCGTGCACTTCGAGGCCATCTACAAGCACCACCCGCTCTTCACCGGCTCCGGGCCCTTCCACACCTGGTCCCAGGGGCAGGCCGACTACCCCTCCACCATCGAGGGCGGCGACGTCCTGGTCATCGGCAACGGCGCCGTGCTGATCGGGATGAGCGAGCGGACCACCCCGCAGGCGGTGGAGATGCTGGCGCGCGGACTGTTCGCCGCCGGGTCGGCGAAGACGATCGTGGCGCTCGACATGCCCAAGAGCCGGGCCTTCATGCACCTGGACACGGTGATGACGATGGTCGACGCCGATACGTTCACCCAGTACGCGGGCCTGGGCATGCTGCGCTCCTACACGATCGAGCCGGGCGACGGTGCGAGCGAGCTGAAGGTGACCGACCATGCGCCGGAGCACATGCACCGGGCCATCGCCGCCGCCCTCGGGCTGGACGCGATCCGGGTGCTCACGGCCACCCAGGACGTGCACGCCGCCGAGCGCGAGCAGTGGGACGACGGCTGCAACGTGCTGGCCGTGGAGCCGGGGGTGGTCGTCGCGTACGAGCGGAACGTCACGACCAACACCCACCTGCGCAAGCAAGGCATCGAGGTGATCGAGATCCCGGGCAGCGAGCTGGGGCGGGGGCGGGGCGGCCCGCGCTGCATGAGCTGCCCGGTGGAGCGCGACGCGGTGGCCTAGGCGGGGGGAGCGGGGCGGGCAGGGGCGCGGGGCGGGCAGCGGGGGCCGGGCCCTGGGGTTCGTACGGGACGGCTCTGTATATCAATACAGGCCGTCGTATAGACTTCCAGCATCCCCTGTCACCGTGACTCTGGAGCGCCCCCATGGCCACCGATCTTGTCGGCCGCAGTTTCCTCAAGGAGCTCGACTTCACCGCCGCCGAGTTCCGCGGCCTGGTCGAGCTCGCCGCCGAACTCAAGGCGGCCAAGAAGGCCGGGACCGAGCAGCGCCGGCTCCAGGGCAAGAACATCGCCCTGATCTTCGAGAAGACCTCCACGCGCACCCGCTGCGCCTTCGAGGTCGCCGCCGCCGACCAGGGCGCCCACACCACCTACCTCGACCCCTCCGGCTCCCAGATGGGCCACAAGGAATCGGTCAAGGACACGGCGCGGGTGCTGGGCCGGATGTTCGACGGCATCCAGTACCGGGGTGACGCGCAGGACGCCGTCGAGCAGCTCGCCGTCCACGCCGGCGTGCCCGTCTTCAACGGCCTCACCGACGACTGGCACCCCACCCAGATGCTGGCCGACGTGCTCACGATGACCGAGCACTGCACCAAGCCGCTGGAGCGGATCGCCTTCGCCTACCTCGGCGACGCCCGTTTCAACATGGGCAACTCGTACCTGGTGACGGGCGCGCTGCTGGGCATGGACGTCCGCATCGTGGCGCCCGAGCACTACTGGCCGGCCGCGCCCGTGGTGGCTGCCGCACGCGAGCTGGCGGCCGTCAGCGGCGCCCGGATCACGCTCACCGAGGACCTGGACGAGGGCGTCGGGCAGGCCGATTTCGTGGTGACCGACATCTGGGTGTCCATGGGGGAGCCCAAGGAGGTCTGGGACGAGCGCATCGAGGCCCTGAGCCCGTACGCCGTCACCATGGACGTGCTGCGCGCCACCGGGAACCCCGAGGTGAAGTTCATGCACTGCCTGCCGGCGTTCCACGACCTCGGCACCAAGGTGGCCCGGGAGATCCACGAGCGGCACGGGCTGGATTCGCTGGAGGTGACGGACGAGGTGTTCGAGTCCGAGCACTCCGTCGTCTTCGACGAGGCCGAGAACCGGCTGCACACCATCAAGGCCGTGCTCGTCGCGACCCTCGCGGGGTCGGCCGCGTAGTCGGCCGCATAGTCATGCGCCGGAGTCGGCGTTGGCGCCGGAGTCGGCACCGGGGCGGCAGGCCCCGGGCGGCCTAGCGGGCCGGCCGGGACGGCAGGGTGAACCACACGGCCTTGCCGTGCGGGGTGGCGCGGTGGCCGCAGGCCGAGCTCAGGGTCCGGATCAGCAGCAGGCCGCGGCCGTGCTCCTGCCAGGGGTCGGGGTGGGCGTCGGCCGGGCCGGGGGCGGTCAGGTCGGCGGGGGGCTTCGGGTCCCCGTCGTGGACCTCGACCTGGCAGCCGTTGGCCAGCAGTTCCACGACGAGCTCGATGGGGGCGTCGCCGGGGGTGTGCTCCACGGCGTTGGCGACCAGTTCGGCGGTGAGCAGTTCGGCGGTGTCGCTGTCGGCGGGCGCGTCGATGTCGGCGAGGGCCGTACGGACGAGGGCGCGGGCGATGGGTACGGCCGCAGTCGTGTGCGGCAGGGCTATCCGCCAGGCGGAGGCGTCGGGCAAGGCAGGACCGTCCGTTCCGTGGGGTGCGTAGGGGCAGGGGCGGGGTGGTACGGCGGGGAAATCCTGCTTTCAACGATACGAAGTGGAAATATCCGGCTGTAGGGCACCCCGACGTGATCGCAAGGGACGTCGGGCACGGCGGCTCGGGACGTTCGGCGCGTGTGGTCGCCCCGGGCGGGCACGGACCCACAGTTATCGCGCTTCCCTGACGACAGTCATGGACCGGTGATACCTTCGGGAGGGTGAGTCCCTTCCTCGGTTCCACACCCGCGACCGAACGCTGGAACCACCTCCGGGTGGACCGGCGGGACGGCGTCGCCACCGTCACCCTCGACCGCCCCGAGAAGCTCAACGCGCTCACCTTCGGCGCCTACGCCGACCTGCGCGATCTGCTCGCCGAACTGTCCAGGGAGCGGTCCGTACGCGCCCTCGTGCTCGGCGGCGAAGGCCGCGGCTTCTGCTCCGGAGGCGACGTCGACGAGATCATCGGCGCCACCCTCGCGATGGACACCGCCCAACTCCTCGACTTCAACCGGATGACCGGACAGGTCGTCCGCGCCCTGCGTGAATGCCCCTTCCCCGTCATCGCCGCCGTACACGGGATCGCCGCCGGCGCCGGGGCCGTCATCGCGCTCGCCGCCGACTTCCGCATCGCCGACCCCACCGCCCGCTTCGCCTTCCTCTTCACCCGGGTCGGCCTCTCCGGCGGGGACATGGGCGCCGCGTACCTGCTGCCCCGGATCGTCGGGCTCGGCCACGCCACCCGGCTGCTGATGCTCGGGGAGCAGGTCAGGGCCCCCGAGGCCGAGCGGATCGGCCTGCTCAGCGAGGTCACCGAGGAGGGAAAGGCCTCCGTGCGCGCGGCGGAGCTCGCCGCACACCTCGCCGCCGGTCCGGCCCTCGCGTACGCGCAGACCAAGGCCCTGCTGACCGCCGAGCTCGACATGCCGCTCGCCGCCTCGGTGGAACTCGACGCGAACACCCAGGCCCTGCTGATGAACGGCGAGGACTACCGGGAGTTCCACGCGGCCTTCACCGGGAAGCGGCCGCCCCAGTGGAAGGGCAGGTAGTTAGATGAGCACCGGCCGGGAGAGCGCCGTCCTGCGGGTCGCCGTGGTCGGCGGGGGCCCGGGCGGGCTGTACGCCGCCGCGCTGCTGGCCCGGCAGGGGCACGCGGTGGACGTGTGGGAGCGCAACGCCCCCGACGACACCTTCGGCTTCGGGGTGGTCCTCTCCGACGAGACCCTCGGCGGCATCGAAGCGGCCGACGCCGTGGTCTACGCGGCCCTGAGCGCCGAGTTCGTCCGCTGGGACGACATCGACATCGTGCACCGCGGCCGGCTGCTGACCTCCGGCGGCCACGGGTTCGCCGCGCTCGGGCGGCGCCGGCTCCTGGAGATCCTGCACGAGCGCTGCGCGGGCCTCGGGGTCCGGCTCCGCTTCCGCACCCCGGCCCCCGAGCCGCAGGTGCTCGCAGCCTCGTACGACCTGGTGGTCGCGGCGGACGGGGTGCACAGCCGGATCCGGGAGGCCGGGGCCGAGCACTACGGGCCCGCGCTGACGGGCGGGCGGTGCCGGTACATCTGGCTCGCCGCCGACTTCGCCCTCGACGCCTTCCGCTTCGAGATCGCGGAGACCGAGCACGGGGTGATGCAGCTGCACGCCTACCCGTACGCGGCCGACTCCTCCACCGTGATCGTCGAGATGCGCGAGGAGGTCTGGCACGGCGCCGGCTTCGACCTCTGCGACGAGGCGGAATCGGCGGCCCGCTGCGCGAAGATCTTCGCCGAGGCCCTGCGGGGACGGCCGCTGCGCGGCAACGGCTCCGCGTGGACGCAGTTCCGTACGGTGGTCAACGCCCGCTGGTCGCACGGCAACACGGTGCTCATCGGCGACGCCGCGCACACCGCGCACTTCTCCATCGGCTCCGGCACCAAACTGGCGGTGGAGGACGCGCTCGCGCTGGCCCGGGCGGTGGAGGCCGAGGCGGACGTCCCGGCCGCGCTGGCCGCGTACGAGGCCGCCCGGCGGCCTGCCGTGGCCTCCACCCAGCGGGCGGCGGCCGCCAGCATGCGGTGGTTCGAGGAGCTCGCCGGATACGTGGAGCAGCCCGCCCGGCAGTTCGCCTTCAACCTCCTCACGCGCAGCCTGCGGGTCACCCACGGCAACCTGCGGCTGCGCGATCCGCGGTTCACGCGGGCCGTGGAGCGTGACTTCGGCTGCCCCCAGGCCCCGGACGCCGGTGCGGACACCGGTCCGGACGCGGCGGGAACCCCGCCGATGTTCACGCCGTTCACCCTGCGGGGGCTGACCCTGCGCAACCGGGTCGTGGTCTCCCCGATGGACATGTACTCGGCCGGGGCCGATGCCGACGGCCTTCCGGGCGACTTCCACCTGGTGCACCTCGGCGCGCGGGCGCTCGGCGGGGCCGCCCTGGTGATGACCGAGATGGTCTGCGTCAGCGCCGAGGGCCGGATCACCCCGGGCTGTACGGGCCTCTACACCGCCGACCAGGCGGCCGCCTGGGCGCGGATCGCCGACTTCGTGCACACCTCGGCGCCCGGCACCGCCCTCGGTGTCCAGCTCGGCCATTCGGGCCGCAAGGGATCGACCCGGGTGATGTGGGAGGGCATGGACGCCCCGCTGCCCGAGGGGAACTGGCCCCTGATGGCCGCCTCCGCGCTGCCCTACCGCCCCGGGGTCTCGGCCGTGCCCCGGGCCATGGGCGCCGCGGACCTCGCCGCCGTCCGCTCCGACTTCGCCGCCGCCGCGGTCCGGGCCGCGGACAGCGGCTTCGACCTGCTGGAACTGCACTGCGCGCACGGCTACCTGCTCTCCGGCTTCCTCTCCCCGCTGACCAACCACCGCACCGACGCCTACGGCGGCCCGCTGGAGAACCGGCTCCGCTTCCCGCTGGAGGTCTTCGACGCCGTCCGCGCCGTCTGGCCCGCGGACCGGCCGATGACGGTCCGCCTCTCGGCCACCGACTGGGCGCCCGGCGGCACCTCGCCCGAGGAGGCGGTGGCCATCGCCCGGGCCTTCGCGGCCCACGGGGCCGACGCCATCGACGTGTCCACGGGCCAGGTGGTCGCGGAGGAGACCCCCGAGTACGGGCGCGCGTACCAGACCCCGTACGCCGACCGGATCCGCAACGCCCTGAACGTGCCGGTGATCGCGGTCGGGGCGATCTCCTCCTGGGACGACGTCAACTCCCTGCTGCTGGCGGGCCGGGCGGACCTCTGCGCGCTCGGCCGCCCCCACCTCTACGACCCGCACTGGACCCTGCACGCCGCCGCCGACCAGTCGTACACCGGCCCGGCCGCGCCCTGGCCCTCGCCCTACCTCGCCGGCAGCCGCAAACCGCCGACGGGGCGGGGGTAGAGCCCCGCCTAGCGGTGCGGCCGCAGGGTCAGGCACTCGTGGCAGTGGCAGGGCTCCGGGTGCGGCCAGTCGGGCCAGGCGCCGGAGCGCAGCTCCCAGGCCAGGTGCTCCATGACCACCGCGGCCTCCCGCGCGAGAACTCGGCGAGCCGCAGCACGGCCGGGGAGCGTACGAGCTCGGCGCGGAAGCCGTGCAGGTGGCGGGTGCCCACGTACGCCCAGCGGTACGCCCGGTTCGAGCGGTTCCGCAGCGGGCTCCGGGGTGTTCATGCCAGGGCCAGCTCGATCCGGTCCTCGACCGGGGTGTAGCCCAGGCGCTGGTAGACGCCGTTGCTGGTGGGGTTGGTCAGGTCCGCGAAGAGCAGCACCTCGCGTGCCCCGGCCGCGTGCGCCGCCTCGGTGACGGCATGGGTGACACCGGCCGCGTAGCCGCGGCCGCGCAGCGCCGGCGGGGTGTACACCGGCCCGATCCGGGACACCGCGCCGATCGGGCGGAAGAAGCCGGCCAGGGAGACCGGGGTCCCGGCGGCGTCCACCCAGAGCAGCATGCCGCCGTACGAGATCCGGTCGCGCAGGGCGGCTTCGGAGGCGGCTCCGCCCTCGCCGGACTCCTGCCGGAAGGCGGTGACCCAGTCCAGGAGCAGCGGGAGGTCCGCCTCCCCGGCGGCGCGGGCCCGCCCGGCCGGGGCGGGATCGGGGGCGATGAGCCCGGCGAGCCGGTAGAGCCGGTTCTGCTCCGCGACCTCGGTGGGCCTGTCCCAGGCGCCGGTCAGCACGCGCGCGTCCTCGCGGCGGATGCTGAGCGCGTCGACCCCGGCCAGCAGCGGTTCGGTGGTGAGCGCGGTCCCCAGCTCCCGGACGGCCTCCGGGGGCAGTGCGCCGATCAGCAGCGGGTACGGCGGGGTGTGCACCAGGGCGCCGGCGACGGCCGCGTCCTCGCCGGTCCACCACCCGTAGAGGGGTGCGGCGGAGCCGTAGGCGTCCGGGCCCCGCCGCTCCAGGGCGTCGATCACGGTCAGGAGGGACGTGTTGACGACGGGCTCGGCGGCGATGGCCGGGCGCGCCGCGGCCAGATAGGCCGGCAGGTCGGAAGTGAAGGTCCAGGGCATGGGGCATCCTCACCCGCGCCGGGCCCACCACGCAGCGGGTTTTTCCGTCAGCGCGGGCCGCACTGTCC
>NZ_JBHXKA010000058.1:0-50933 GCF_042722885.1 Streptomyces sp. NPDC058401 | reverse complement strand
CTCCCGAAGGGGGCCGGGCCTTTCCGGATGCCTGCGCCGCTCTGCGTGCTCTGCGCCGCGCTACGCCGCCCTGCTCCGTGCGTGCTACTCCGCCGAGCCGTACATGCGGTCGCCCGCGTCGCCCAGGCCCGGCACGATGTAGCCGTGCTCGTTGAGCCGCTCGTCCACCGCGGCCGTCACCACCGTCACCGGGGTGCCCGCCAGCTCGCGCTCCATGATCTCGACGCCCTCGGGCGCGGCCAGCAGCACCACCGCGGTCACGTCGTCCGCACCGCGCTTGATGAGTTCCTTGATCGCCGCGACGAGCGTGCCGCCGGTGGCGAGCATCGGGTCCACCACGTAGACCTGGCGGCCCGAGAGGTCCTCCGGCATGCGCGTCGCGTACGTGGAGGCCTCCAGGGTCTCCTCGTTGCGGACCATGCCGAGGAAGCCGACCTCGGCGGTCGGAAGCAGCCGCACCATGCCGTCGAGCATGCCGAGACCGGCGCGCAGGATCGGTACGACCAGCGGCCGCGGGTAGGAGAGCTTCACGCCGGTGGTCGGGCCGACCGGGGTGACGATGTCGGCCTGCTCGGTGCGCACGTCCCGGGTGGCCTCGTACGCGAGCAGGGTCACCAGCTCGTCGGCGAGGCGCCGGAAGGTGGCGGAGTCGGTGCGCTTGTCGCGCAGAGTGGTGAGTTTGTGCGCCACCAACGGGTGATCCACGACCTGCAAACGCACAACATCCTCCAAGACTCGGCTGCCGCAGCGAAAGCTGCGACCTGCGACGCCGCTACCTGCGAAAACGGCCGCAAACCCGCGACCCACACCAAAAGGCTACGCGCTGCGCCCACCGCTTCGCGCCCGAAGCGGCGGCCACGCCCGGAAACCCCTGGAGATGCGACCCGCCCGGACCCCCAGCACGCTGGACTGATGACCAACGCAATGGTGATCGCTGCCGTAGACGGATCCGAACACAGCCTCAAGGCCCTGGAGTGGGCAAGGGCTGCGGCAGTGCGCCACGGCACCGGGCTCCTCGTCGCCCACGTGCTGTCCGACAGCGTCCAGCTGTACGCGGCACGCCGCTCCTCCCTCCACGACCGCGGCGAGCCCGAGGAGACCGAGGACCCCGTCAGCGTGCGGATACGGGCCCATCTGGCCGAAGGGGGCCCGCTCCCCTCCGAAGTCCGCTACGAGTCCCTGGAGGGCTCCGTCCCGGAGGCCCTGCGGGACATCGGGGAGGGCGCCCGGATGCTGGTGATGGGCTCCCGGGGCCGCGGCGGCTTCGCCGCGCTGCTGCTCGGCTCGAACAGCCGCGCCGTGGCCACCAGCGCCGGCTGCCCGGTGGTCGTGGTCGCGCACGAGGCGCGCGGGGCGGACGCGGCCGACCAGGCCTCGGCCGGGCGCGTGGTGGTGGGACTGCACGCCGCGGAGACGCCCGACAACGTACTGGACTTCGCGTTCGCGGAGGCCGCCGCGCGGGCCACCACCCTCCAGGTGGTCTCGGCGTACAGCATCCCGCCGTCGCCGACGCTGGTGATCGACAGCCCGTTCGCGGTGATCCCGCCGGAGGCGCTGGTGGGGGAGGACGAGAACGCGGTGCCGGCCGAGCGGGAGATGCTCCGCTCCCAGACGGAGCGGCTCGCGCCGTTCCGGGCGAGGTACCCGGCCGTGCCCGTCGAACAGGCCGCGGTTCCCGGGGACGCGGCCGGGCGCCTGGTCGACACCTCGAAGTCGGCGGCGCTGGTCGTCGTGGGCCGCCACCACCCGCGGCGGCACATCCGGTCCCTGATGATCGGCTCCGTCGCGAACGCCGTGCTGCAGCACGCGCACGGGCCGGTGGCGATCGTCCCGACCCTGCTGGAGCCGGCGGACGCCGCGGACTCGGCGGAGCAGGCACGCCCGGCGGACTCGGCGGGGGAGTCCGGGTAGCCGGGATTGTCGGAATCCGACTGAATTCCTTCCGAGTCGTGGCAGAAGGTGGCATCAAACGGCTGGTCCGAGGGAAGGTGGGGGTTCGGGGGGACGGACCGGACCGGACCAGCCAGGGGCGGTGACCCATGCCCGAAGACGATCACGAGCCACTGGAGACGACGGCGCAGCGCAGAGCACGGCGCGCGCAGTTCCTCCGTGACCTGCACGAGGCCCGGGAACTGCGCGACCGGGTGCAGCCCCGACGTGCCCGTGCCGCCCGCATGCGCCAGCAGATGCGCATGCGCACCTTCCGCTGGTGAGCCCCGCCGAGGGCCCCGGCAGGGTGCCGCCCGGCAGCCGCCGCGGCCCCGGCGCGAGGCCCCGTACAACACGCGCGGCCAGCGCCACGGCGCGGAAGACCTCTCGCATCGGCTCCGTTTCTGCCACGATGCCGACTGGGCGGGGTACGAAACGGTGAGCACTGCGGCCGTTCCACCCCCACCCACCTCCGGCCGGGGGGAACTCCAACCGGCACGCCTATGACCAGTGGGAGAGTCACGGTGTATTTCGCCGCACTGCTCGCGCGCACCGAAGACGGGTGGGAAGCGAGCGACATGGAACTCGACGATGTCGAGTCTCTGAGTGATCTGATCGATCTCGCCCGCTCCGCCTCTGTCGACGACGACACGGTGGTAGCCCTCATCGAACAGGAGGACGCCTGGTTCGGGGTCGTCCGGGTGGACGGCGAGGAGGACCCGCGCTACTACGTGTCCAACGCCTCCGCCGCCTCCCGCAGCTCCTACGGCTCGATGCTGACCGACGAGCTGCTCGGAAAGGACGACGAGGACGACGAACTCGACGAGCTGGACCTCGACGGCACCGAGGACGGCGAGGACGAGGTCATCGCCTCTTACCCGGACGGCGCACCCGCCGACCGAGACCAGGAGGACGAAGACGAGGAAGCGGACGACGGCCACGACGTACGGGCCGGCGCCGAACCGGCGCCCGCCGGCCCGCTCGGCGACCCCAGGCTGCTCGACGACCTCGGGGTGAGCAACAAACAACTGATGACCCTGGACGGGGACGCACTCTCGGAGATCGCCGATTCGCTCGGTGCCACCGAGGTCCTGGAGGCCGTCCGCTAGTGATCCCCGCGCACCACCACACCCCGCACACCACCCCGTACACGCCCGACCCCGTACGGGACCCGTGGCAGGACTCCATGCGCCTGGCGCTCCGGGAGGCCGCCCGGGCGGTGCCGGCCGGCGACGTGCCGGTCGGCGCCGTGGTGCTCGGCCCGGACGGCACGCTCCTGGCCACCGGGCACAACGAGCGGGAGGCGACCGGAGACCCGACGGCACACGCCGAGGTACTGGCGCTGCGCCGGGCGGCCGCCGCCCTCGGGGAATGGCGGCTCCCGGGGTGCACCCTCGTGGTGACCCTGGAGCCGTGCGTGATGTGCGCGGGCGCCCTCGTCCAGTCACGGGTGGCCCGGGTGGTCTACGGGGCGTCCGACGAGAAGGCGGGCGCCGCCGGGTCCCTGTGGGACCTCGTACGGGACCGCCGGCTCAACCACCGGCCCGAGGTGATCGCGGGCGTGCTCGCGGGGGAGTGCGCGCGGCAGCTCACCGACTTCTTCCGCGACCTCTGAAGGTTCCGGGGGTATGGATTTCAGAGCACGGGTCTCCTTGGGCTAAGCTCTCTCTCGGTAGCGTGTCCGAGCGGCCGAAGGAGCACGCCTCGAAAGCGTGTGATGGTGCAAGCTATCCGTGGGTTCAAATCCCACCGCTACCGCTCTGATCGAGAGCCCCGCCCCGCAAGGGTCGGGGCTCTCGGCGTTTCCGGAGTTCGGGCCGTTCGGATGCATCGGACCATTCCCCGGTCGTTCCCGGAGTTTCCGGCGTCCGAGGGACATCCGCGTGACCGCCCGCGCCCTCGGCCGTTGTCACGGCATGACCAAGACCCAGCGCATCCTCGCCGCCTTCGCCCTCGCGGGGGCCGCCGCGGGCCTCGCCGCGCCCGCCGCCTCCGCCGCCCCGATCGCCCCGCTCACCCTCCCGGACCTCCCGGCGCCGCAGGGCATGCCGGAGGGGGCGAGCCCGGGCTCGGTGCAGGAGATCGGCGGTCAGGTCAGCGGCGGCCTGAACCAGCTCAACCAGCTGATGGAGCTGCCGAACCAGCTCGCGCCCGTGATCGCCCCGGTCCAGCCGATCACCGACCTGGCCGGCGGGCTGGAGTAAGCGCTACACCGTTCGGCGGACACCGTTCGGCGGACAACGCGAAGAAGGCCCCGACCTGAGTCGGGACCTTCAACGGTTGGGACGGGGGAAGTGGCATCGGGGGGACAAGCCACTTCCCCCGATGAGGACGGAACCTGCCAGTCCAAGCCGCAGTCAGGGGGGAAGCTTGCGGCTCGGACCCCGCAGTGAGGTCCTGTCCCTCGCTCACCGATTTCCTGCCAGAACCGGTGGGCTCGTGTTCAATACTGCGCCTTCCGGGGCCGCCGGCCCACCGGCAAAGGGCCTGTGCCGCCAGGTCATTGGTCCTTAAAGGTCAGGTGAGTGTTCGAACACGACGGGCTAGACTCTCCCGACCTTGCAGGACCGGTTGGGGAGGCCGACAGCGCACGTGGAAACCAAGAAGCTGATCTCGGGCGCCCTGGCCGTCTTCGTCCTCTTCGTCATCATCACTCAGCCCGTAAAAGCCGCCGATATGGTGCAAATAGGCTTCCAAGGAATCTCGGATGCCGCAACGGCGATCGGCGAGTTCATGACCGAACTGGTGCGCTGAACCCGTACGCTGAAGCGGTTTCCGGACTTCCCGGCCCCCCACTCCGACGGGTGGGGGGCTTTTTGCGTTCCCGCACACGGGGCAAGATGCCCTGTTATGCCCAACTTGCCCTCAACACGGCGATATACGGTGCTTGCACACAGTGCACATGTCTTGTGATGCTATGACCGCTTTTGACGGATGAGTTGATGACGTGACGTGAAGGGGTGGCGTGACCGTGCCGGCCAGTACTGCGCCCGAGGTGCCGCCCCAGCAGGACCCGCAGCAGGAGCACCCGCGGGACCCGCACCGGGACTCCCCGCAGGCCCCGCACCAGGGCCCGCACCGGGATTCCCCGGAGGCGCCGCCACAGGCCTCCCAGCAAGTCCAGCCCCAGGCTCCGCACCAGGCCCCGCACTGGGACTCCCCGGAGTCCCAGCCGCAGGCCCCGCAGGCGGAGTCCCACGTACCGCCCCAGCAGGAGGCTCCCGAGGAGCCTCCGGTCGCACCCAGGCCGCAGAGCCGGGGCGCCGACACCCGGGCCCTCACCCAGGTGCTGTTCGGGCAGCTGAAGGACCTGCAGCCGGGCACCAGCGAGCACTCCCGGGTCCGCGGGGCCCTCATCGAGGCCAACATCCCGCTCGTGCGGTACGCGGCCGCCCGCTTCCGCAGCCGCAACGAGCCGATGGAGGACGTGATCCAGGTCGGCACGATCGGGCTGATCAACGCGATCGACCGGTTCGACCCCGAGCGCGGGGTGCAGTTCCCGACCTTCGCGATGCCGACCGTCGTCGGCGAGATCAAGCGGTACTTCCGCGACAACGTCCGCACCGTCCACGTCCCGCGCCGCCTCCACGAGCTGTGGGTCCAGGTCAACGCCGCCACGGAGGACCTCACCACCCTGCACGGCCGCACCCCGACCACCCCCGAGATCGCCGAGCGGCTGCGCATCAGCGAGGACGAGGTGCTCTCCTGCATCGAGGCCGGCCGCAGCTACCACGCGACCTCCCTGGAGGCCGCCCAGGAGGGCGACGGGCTCCCCGGCCTGCTCGACCGTCTCGGCTACGAGGACCCCGAGCTGGCCGGCGTGGAACACCGCGACCTGGTCCGCCACCTCCTCGTCCAGCTGCCCGAGCGCGAGCAGCGGATCCTCCTCCTGCGGTACTACAACAATCTGACCCAATCGCAGATCAGCGCAGAGCTCGGCGTCTCCCAGATGCACGTCTCCCGACTCCTCGCCCGGAGCTTCGCCCGGCTGAGATCCGCAAACAGGATCGATGCCTAACCGGATCGAGTGGAGGTCATTCTCCGCGTTTCCTGACAGACCGGCAGATTCCCGCCCTAGAGCAGGCCTATCGTGTTCTGTCGCTGGAGATACTTGTCGACATGGCGCTACAGCGTGTTGCCGACATGTGACATTCTGCTGGAACCGCGTTTGCCGCAGCCCCGCCTCCGGTATTCAGGTGGAGGCTGCGTTCCTCCGACGGGCGCGCAGATGAAGCGCGACCGTCCGCGACCTCAAGGGGGTGGCATGTCCGTAGACCAGGGCAGCTCACAGGTGCTCACGCTCGTCAAGCAGCGTGAAGTGCCGGCAGTGTCCCACCGCTCGGAAGCCATCGACACCCGGATCGACACCCGCACCCTCTCCCGCTCCCTCTTCAAGAGGCTCGCCGGCCTCGACGCGGACAGTCCCGAGCGGACCTACGTGCGGGACACCCTGATCGAGCTGAACCTGCCCCTCGTGCGCTACGCCGCGGCCCGCTTCCGGAGCCGCAACGAGCCCATGGAGGACATCGTCCAGGTCGGCACGATCGGGCTGATCAAGGCCATCGACCGGTTCGACTGCGAACGCGGCGTGGAGTTCCCGACCTTCGCCATGCCGACGGTCGTCGGTGAGATCAAACGGTTCTTCCGGGACACCTCATGGTCCGTGCGCGTCCCGCGCCGGCTCCAGGAGCTGCGCCTCGCCCTCACCAAGGCCAGTGACGAGCTCGCCCAGAAGCTCGACCGCTCGCCGACCGTGCCGGAGCTCGCGGCCGTGCTCGGGGTCTCGGAGGAGGACGTCGTCGACGGCCTCGCCGTGGGCAACGCGTACACCGCCTCCTCGCTCGACTCGCCCTCCCCCGAGGACGAGGGCGGCGAGGGCTCGCTCGCGGACCGGCTCGGGTACGAGGACACCGCGCTGGAGGGCGTCGAGTACCGCGAGTCGCTCAAGCCCCTGCTGGCCAAGCTCCCGCCCCGGGAACGGCAGATCATCATGCTGCGGTTCTTCGCGAACATGACCCAGTCGCAGATCGGCGAGGAGGTCGGCATCTCCCAGATGCACGTCTCCCGGCTGCTCACGCGCACGCTCGCGCAGCTCCGCGTCGGCCTGATCGGCGAGTAGCCCCGCCCCGCGCGTCATCGGGGCGCGGGTGCCCGGGTACACGGGTGCCCTCGGGCAATCCACCGCGCCCGCTTCCCAATTGACGACACGTCAGCAAAACTGCCGGGATGCGAAAGGTATCCCGGCAGGCCGTCGTCCTCGTCCTGAGCGCCACGGCCGCCACCGCCGCCCTGACCGGCTGCGGCGGTCCGGCGCGCGAGGGCTACGTGGCCGTGGGCGCGGCCGCTCCCGGCCCGGAGCGGGGCGCCGGGGAGAACGTCGCACCCGGGGCCGGGGTCGAGTTCCAGTCGCTCCCGCAGGCTTCGCCCGGGTCCCCCGCGGCCTCCGGCGGCACGTCGGGCAGCACCTCGGCGGACATCCCGGCCGAGGGCGCGGGCAGCACTCCGGGCGGTACTGCCGGCGGCGCCCCCGGCGGTACGCCGCCCGGCACTCCGGGTTCCCAGCCGCCCGGCGGCTCCGCTCCGGGCGGAGGCGCGCCCACCGCCCCCGGCGGCTCCGGGAACCCGCCCGGCGCCGGACCCGGCACGACGCCGCCCACCACCCCGGGCGGCAAGCCCGGGACCCCGTCCAGCCCGCCCCCGAAGCCGGGGCCGTCCACACCCGCGCCGCCACCGGCCGCGCCGGCGAAGCTGAGCATCGGCGCGCCCACCCGTACCGCGGCGGCGGAGCGCTGGTGCGAGCAGGTCACGGTGGCGTTCACCAACACCGGCGGCACGGCGGCGCGTTCGGGCACGGTGAGCTTCGCGACGCACATCATCGGCGCCCTGGGCGTCGACTGGGCCACCATCAACTCGACCCAGCCGCTGCCCGCGCCGATCGCGGGCGGCACGACGAGGACGCAGACCTACCGGATCTGCGTCGAATCCTGGCGCGTTCCCCTGGGCATGCGCGTGGAGACCCAGAAGGTCACGGCCGCCTGGAACTGAGGGTCGCGGCTCCTCGGAGCCAAAGACCGGGGCCGGAGCCCCGGCCCGGGCCGGGGCCGACGGCCGTCAGAGCGCCAGCCAGGCCACCACGGCGATCAGGACCACGGCGGCGAGGCCGACCCCGATCCAGAGGCCCGCGCCCGGTCCCGACTTGCGCGCGGCACGGTTCTGCATGCGCGAACCCGGGACGGAGGGGGCCGGTACCGGCTCCTCGACGAAGGCCCGGAACATCTGGGTGCTGCCCGCGGGGTCGTAGTCACCCTCGGGAGCCGGTGAGTTGTGGTTCGAGTCGTGATTCGCAGCCATGCGCAGGACCCTAGCCGGTTTTCCGATTCCTTTACCGCCCAGCCCTCCGATTCATTTGCCTGTAACAACCATCTGCTTCTATGGTTGCCCGAAGCAACGACATTCGGAGAGGGGCCCCGGTGACCGCACCTGCCACGCGCTACGCCGAACTGGCCCGCCAGCTCACCGGCATCGGCGCCGTCAAGCGCGACCTCGCCCGGCTCCTGCCCGCCGACTGTCCGCCCGGCTCGGCGGCCGTGCTCACCGTGCTCGACCGCCACGGCGAGATGCGGCTCGGGCGCCTGTCCGAATTCCTGGCCGTCGACATCTCCGTGACCAGCCGGCACGTCGCGCACACCGCCGACCGCGGCTGGATCACCCGCGACACCGACCCCGGCGACGCACGCTGCCGGATCCTGCGCCTGACCCCGGCCGGCCGCACGCTCCTCACCGAGCTCGGCACCCGCCACACCACCGTGCTGGAGAAGGCCCTGGCCGACTGGTCCGACGCGGACCTCGACCACCTCAACATCCTGCTGGCCCGACTCCGATCGAGCTTCACGCTTCCAGACAGCTAGACCGAAGGAAACACATGGCTACGACCACACCCACCGGTGTGCGGGGCGACGGCCGGCCGGAAACCGCTTCCGACAGCGCGCCCATGACCCACCCGCAGATCATGAAGGCGCTCTCCGGGCTGATGCTCGGCATGTTCGTGGCGATCCTGTCCTCCACGATCGTCTCCAACGCCCTGCCCCAGATCATCGGTGACCTCGGCGGCACCCAGTCCTCCTACACCTGGGTGGTCACCGCCGCCCTGCTCTCGATGACGGCGACGACCCCGCTGTGGGGCAAGCTCTCCGACCTCTTCAGCAAGAAGCTGCTGGTCCAGATATCCCTGGTGATCTACGTCCTCGGCTCGATGGTCGCGGGCATGTCCCAGAACACCGGCATGCTCATCGCCTGCCGCGTGGTCCAGGGCATCGGCGTCGGCGGGCTCTCCGCCCTCGCCCAGATCGTGATGGCCGCGATGATCTCCCCGCGCGAGCGCGGCCGGTACAGCGGCTACCTCGGTGCGGTCTTCGCCGTCGCCACCGTCGGCGGCCCGCTGCTCGGCGGGGTCATCACCGACACCAGCTGGCTCGGCTGGCGCTGGTGCTTCTACGTCGGCATCCCCTTCGCCGTCATCGCCCTGATCGTGCTCCAGCGCACCCTGCACCTGCCCGTCGTGCGGCGCGAGGTCAAGGTCGACTGGCTGGGCGCCTTCCTGATCAGCGGCGCCGTCTCGTCCCTGCTGATCTGGGTGACGCAGGCCGGCACCTCGTACGACTGGATGTCCTGGCAGACCGCGGCGATGACCGGCGGCGCCCTCGTCCTCGGCCTGCTCTTCCTCCTGGTCGAGTCCCGGGCGAGCGACCCGATCATTCCGCTGCGCCTCTTCCGCAACAAGACCATCAGCCTGGCCTCGGCGGCCTCGCTCTTCGTGGGCATCGCGATGTTCTCGGGCACGGTCTTTTTCAGCCAGTACTTCCAGTTGGCCCGCGGTGAGACCCCGACGATGTCCGGAATCCTCACGATTCCCATGATCGGCGGGCTCTTCGTCTCCTCCACCGTTTCCGGTCAGGTGATCACCAAGACCGGCAAGTGGAAGGCCTGGCTCGTCTCCGGCGGCGTGCTCCTGACGGCCGGACTCGGCCTGCTGGGCACCCTGCGGTACGACACCCCGTACTGGCACATCGCGATCTTCATGGCGCTGACCGGACTCGGCCTCGGCATGATGATGCAGAACCTGGTCCTCGCCGCCCAGAACCAGGTGGCCCCCGAGGACCTCGGCGCCGCCAGCTCGGTCGTCACCTTCTTCCGCTCGCTCGGCGGCGCGATGGGCGTCTCCGCCCTCGGCGCGGTCATGGCCAACCGGGTCACCCACTACGTCCAGGACGGCCTCGCCGCCCTCGGCCCCAAGGCCGCGGCCCTGGGCCACGGCGGAACCGGCGGGGGCGCGATCCCCGACCTCGCCAAGCTGCCCGAGCCCTTCCGCACGGTCATCGAGTCCGCGTACGGGCACGGCGTCGGCGACGTCTTCCTCTACGCCGCCCCCACCGCGCTGCTCGCCCTGGTGCTGGTGGTGTTCATCAAGGAGGTCGCCCTCCGCTCGAAGCCGGCCGCCCACGAACCGGCCGCCGCGTCGGCGTCGGCGGAGTAGCCGGACGGTCTACGGGGCTGCGGGCGCGGCGGAGCCGGACGGCGCGGCGGACCCGGTGAGTGCGGACCCGGTGGGTGCGGTGTGCGCCTGGATCCCCGCGATCAGGACGTCGAGCGCGAGGCAGAACTCCCCGTCGGGCGGCCGCCGGACGGTGCCCCCGCAGCCGTGCAGGAACTGGGAGACGGCCAGCCGGGCCCCGGCCCGGGTGGCGTCCGGCAGGCCCGTCGCGTCCAGCAGCCGGTGCAGGGCGGCGTCGAAGGCCCGCGCGTGCGGGCCGATGTTCGGATAGGCGGCGGTGAGCGGCGCCACCCACGGGTGGTCCACGAGCAGCCTCCGGTAGCCCCGGGCCAGCGAACGGAGCCGGCCGGGCCAGCCCTCCACGGGCGGCCCGGGCGGCTCCTGCTGTTCCCCGAGCTCGCCCAGGGCGCTGTCCAGGGCGAGTTCGAGCAGATCGTGCTTGGTGTCGACGTACCAGTACAGGGACATCGCGGTGACCCCGAGCCCGGCGGCGAGCCGCCTCATGGAGAACCGGGCCAGCCCCTCGGCGTCCAGCAGCCGCACGGCCGCGGCCGTGATCCGCTCCCGGTCGAGCCCGGCGGGGTCCTCACTGCGCCGCCGGGCGGGTGCGGCCGGCCGTACGGCCAGCCAGACGCTGGTCCGGGCCGTGCCGGGATCGGCCGGGGTGACCATGGAGGCATCCTCCTCACGCGCACGCGCACGGGACCGGCCCGGAATGCCCGGTCCGCCCCCTTGATGCTAGGGGGTGTCCAGGGCCGACGTGAGGTCGTAGAAGGTGGCGCCGCCGATGGTGGAGGCCTTGAAGGTGGCCTTGACCCAGGTCTCGATGGCACTGCTCGCGCCGCCGCCGGGGCCTCCTCCGCCGCGGACCGCGGTGCCGGTCTCCGCTCCGGCGGCGGTCTCACCGTCGGCCGTGGCACCGTCGGCTCCTGCGCCGTCGGCTTCCGTGCCGCTCTGGCCGATGAAGTAGTGGATCTTCCCGGCGCTGACGTACGCCTTGAACTGCTCCAGGGTCGGAGAGGGGTCGCTGCCGTTGAAACCGCCGATGGCCATCACCGGCTGCTGCGAAGCCAGCTGGTAACTGGCCGCGTTCTGCGAGCCGATGGCGGCCGCCGCCCAGGTGTAGCGGTCCGCGTCGGCGCGCAGCGCGGCCGTGGCCTCCGCGCTGGTCTTCGTCCCGCCGAGCAGGCCGCCCATGCCGCCTCCGCCGGGACCGCCGCCCATGGCTCCGCCGGGGCCGCCGCCGGTCCGGGTGCTCCGGCCGCCGTCCGCGGGCCGGCCGCCGGGGGTCCCGCCGCCCGGAGCCTGGCCGCCCTGGGCCGTTGCGCCCGGGGGCATGCCCTGCGGGGCGGCTCCGCCGCCGGGCATCCCGCCGCCGCCACCCGGCATCTCGAAGCCGCGCATCCCGCCGCCCGGGCCGCCCCGGCCACCCGCGACCGCGGGGCCCGCCGTGACGATGGAGCCCGCGTGCGGGGTGGTCACCGTGCTCAGGCAGTACGCGAGGGGACCGGCCAGGGCCACGCCCAGGCCGACTGCCGCGACGCCCAGTGCGGTGCGGCGGCCCAGCCGCGCGGTGAACGGCAGCAGCAGGGCGGTGCCGAGTCCGACAGCGAGGACCAACCAGCGCAACCACGGCACGAACTCCGCGGAGCGACCGAGCAACACGAAGGCCCAGTACGACGTGAGAGCGAGGGTCCCCGCGAGCGTGAGGGAGGCGGCCCGGCTGCCCCGCTCCTCCCAGAGGACCGCGATGCCCATGCCGACCAGGGCGGCGATGTAGGGGGCCAGGGCGACGGTGTAGTACTCGTGGAAGATGCCCTGCATGAAGCTGAACACCACCGCGGTGATCAGCAGCGCCCCGCCCCAGGCCAGGAACGCCGCGCGGGCCATGCCCTCCAGCGAGTCGGTGGCCCGGCGGGCCCGCCAGGTGACCACGAGGCCCGCGACGAGCAGGATCAGCGCCGCCGGCAGCAGCCAGCCGATCTGGCCGCCGATGTTGGAGGAGAACAGCCGGTCGATGCCGGTCTCCCCCCAGCTCATCCCGCCGCCACCGCCTCCGCCGCCACCGGGGCCGCCGGCCATGCCCTCGGCGGCCGCCGTGCGGGCTCCGCCGCCGACGCTGCCGGTCTCCTCGCCGTTGATCCGGCCGAGGCCGTTGTAGCCGAGGGTCAGTTCCAGGAAGGAGTTGGTCTGCGAGCCCCCGATGTACGGGCGGGAGGAGGCGGGCCACAGTTCGACGACCGCCACCCACCAGCCGCCGGCCAGCACCATCGCGAGGGTGGAGAGCAGCAGCTGCCCCAGGCGCCTGCGCAGCCCGGTCGGCGCGCAGACCGCGTACAGCAGGGCGAGGGGCGGCAGGATCACGAAGGCCTGCAGGGTCTTGGTCAGGAAGGCGAAGCCGACCGCGACCCCGGCCCAGACGAGCCACTTGGTGTGCGCCCCGTCGAGGGCCCGCAGCACGCAGTACACGGTGACGGTCATCAGCAGGGTCAGCAGCGCGTCGGGGTTGTTGAAGCGGAACATCAGCGCGGCCACGGGCGTCAGCGCGAAGACGGCCCCGCTGATCAGGGCCGCCACCGGACCGAACTGGCGGCGCACGGCCGCGTAGAGCACGGCGGTCGTGCCGACGCCCATGAGGGCCTGCGGGACGAGGATCTGCCAGGCGCCGAGGCCGAAGAGCCGGACGGACAGCATCATCGGCCACAGCGCGGCCGGGGGCTTGTCCACGGTGATGGAGTTCCCGGCGTCGGAGGATCCGAAGAAGAAGGCCTTCCAGCTCTCGCTTCCCGCCTGGACCGCGGCGGAGTAGAAGGAGTTCGCGTACCCGGACGCCCCCAGGTCCCACAGCAGCAGCACGGCGGTGGCCAGCAGCAGCCCGAGGAACGCGGGGCGTTCCCAGCCGGGCCGCGCGAGGTGCGCCCGGGCGGCCCCGCGGGAGGGGGCGGCCGGGGAGGGCGGATGGAGCGGGAGCGCTGCCGTGGTCATCAGGAGTGGTCCTTCGCGGGAGTGGGGCGCCGTTCGGGGAAGACCCAGGCGCGGAAGAGCAGGAACCGCAGCACGGTGGCGGCGAGGTTGGCGGTGACCAGGACGGCCAGCTCGGTGCCGTGCCCCGGCGTGGCGCTGGCGGCCCCGAGGGCGGCGAGCGATCCGCTGGTCAGGGCCAGTCCGATGGCGAACACCACGAGCCCCTGGGCCTGGTGGCGCACGGCGCGGGCCCGGCCGCGGACGCCGAAGGTCAGCCGGCGGTTGGCGGCGGTGTTGGCTACGGCGGAGAGCAGCAGCGCGGCGGCGTTGGCGAGCTGCGGGCCCGCGGCGGTCCGGGCCGCGGAGTAGAGGAGCAGGTAGAGCAGGGTGGACAGGGCGCCGACCGCGCAGAAGCCCAGGAGCTGGCGGGCCAGCCCGCGCGGCACCCCGGGCAGGGCCGTGCGGTCGCGCGGGTCGTCCCCGAAGGGGCGGGCGAGCCGGTCCAGCGGGAGCGCGCCCACGGCCAGAGCCCTGCCCACCCGCCAGACTCCCTTGAGGTCCTCCGCGGCGGTGCGGGCGATGTGCACGGTGGAATCGGGGTCGTCGACCCAGTCCACCGGGACCTCGTGGATCCGCAGCCCGGCCCGCTCGGCGAGGACCAGCAGCTCGGTGTCGAAGAACCAGCCGGAGTCCTCCACCAGCGGCAGCAGACGGGTCGCGACCTCGCGGCGGATCGCCTTGAAACCGCACTGGGCGTCGCTGAAGCGGGCGGAGAGGGAGGAGCGCAGGAGCAGGTTGTAGGCCCGGGAGATGAACTCGCGCTTCGCTCCCCTGACCACCCGCGAGGAGCGGGCCAGGCGGGTGCCGATGGCGAGGTCGGAGTGGCCGGAGATCAGCGGGGCGACCAGCGGCAGCAGGGCGTTGAGGTCGGTGGAGAGGTCCACGTCCATGTATGCCAGGACGGGCGCGTCCGACTCCCCCCACACGGTGCGCAGGGCCCGGCCGCGGCCCTTCTGCTCCAGCCGGGTGCTGCGTACGCCGGCCACCGAGGCGGCGAGGGCGGCCGCGACCTCGGGGGTGCGGTCGGTGCTCGCGTTGTCGGCGATGGTGATGCGGAAGGGGTACGGGAAGGTCCGGGTGAGGTGCTCGTGGAGCCTGCGCACGCAGGGGCCGAGGTCCGTCTCCTCGTTGAAGACCGGGATCACCACGTCGAGGACGGGCTCACCCGGTACGGGAGCGAGGGGCGCCCGTACCGGGAGCGCTCCGGGAGAGGTGTCGGTAGGCATGACCCGACCCTCCCGGGCCGGGCTGTCACCGCTGTGTGCTGACCCTGTGGCCCGTCTGTGAGTGCGGCTGCGCCGGAGCGGGGGCGGCCGGGTGGGCCAGGGGCAGCAGGACCTCGAAGGAGGTGTGGCCGGGGGCGCTGTGGACGGTGACCTCGCCGCCGTGGGCCGCGACCACGGCGGCGACGATGGCCAGGCCGAGTCCGGTGGAGCCCGCGGAACGTGAGCGGGAGGCGTCGCCGCGGGCGAACCGCTCGAAGACGTGGGGCAGCAGCTCGGGCGGGATGCCGGGGCCGTCGTCCTCGATCCGGAGCCGGACGGCGGATGTTTCACGTGAAACATGGGCCGTGACGGTGGTGCCGGGCGGGGTGTGCGTCCGGGCGTTGGCCAGCAGGTTCACCAGTACCTGCTGGATTCGCGCCGGGTCGGCGTGGACGGGCGCCGGATCCTCCGGGAGTTCCAGGCGCCAGTGGTGCTCGTGGCCTGCGGCCCGGGCATCGCTGACGGCGTCCACGACCAGCGGGGCCAGATCGGTGTCGCAGGTGGACAGCGGGCGGCCCGCGTCGAGCCGGGCCAGCAGCAGCAGGTCCTCCACCAGTCCGGTCATCCGGGTGGCTTCGGACTCGATCCGCCCCAGGGCGTGCCGGGTGTCGGGACCCGGCTCCTCGCGGCCCCGGCGGGTCAGTTCGGCGTACCCGCGGATCGAGGCCAGCGGGGTGCGCAGCTCGTGGCTGGCGTCGGCGACGAACTGCCGTACCCGGGTCTCGCTCTGCTGGCGTGCGGTCAGGGCCGAGGAGACGTGGCCCAGCATCCGGTTGAGCGCGGCGCCGACCTGCCCGACCTCGGTACGGGGGTCGGCCTCGGCATCGGGGACCCGCTCGTGGAGGGCGGGCTCGCCGCTGTGCAGGGTGAGTTCGGAGACCCGGGTGGCGGTGGCGGCGACCCGGCGCAGCGGGCGCAGGGCGACACCGACCAGGACCTGTCCGGCGAGGGAGGCCGCGATCAGCCCGGCGAGGGTCACGAAGACCTCCACCGCGATCAGGGTGTGCACGGTGGAGTCGACCTCGGTGAGCGGGAAGCCGAGCACGATCCTGCCGTCGGGCGAGGTCAGCACCCGGTAGCCGCCGAGTCCGGGCAGCTGCAGTTCGACCGGATCGCTCCGCACGCCCGGGCGGCCGCCGGCGGCTTTGTGCGCGGCCCCGGCGAGGACGGAGGCCTGGTCCGGGGTGAGGGGCGGGTGGGCCCCGGTGCCGGATCCGCCGACGGCGGCACTGCGCTGGCTGCGGACGCTCTCGACGGGCTTGCCCTCGGCATCGAAGCGGGCCCCGACGGCCCCCAGCGGGGATCCGGGTCCCATGACGACGCCGAGGTTGGTGTCCCGGGGGAACTTGCCCGCGCCGGGGCGGCTCGCCATCTCGACGGAGACGCGGAGCTGTTCGTCGACCTTGTCGACCAGGTACGAGCGCAGCGCGACGGTGGTGACGGTGCTGATGGCCGCGCCGACGACGGCGATGAGGGCCACGGCCGAGACGACGAGCCGGGTCCGCAGCGACCAGGGCCGCCGGCTCCACCTGGGGCGGCGGCTCCACCGGGGGCGCCGGCTCCACCGGGGGCGGCTGATCCACCGGGGGCGGCGGGGGCCCGGGGGACGCCCCGGGCGGCCCGGCCGGCGGGGACGGCGGGAGCTCCGGGGCTCGCCGGCCGCCACTAGTCGGCCGGCTTGATCAGGTAGCCGGCGCCGCGACGGGTGTGGATCATCGGCGGAAGGCCGGTACCGGCTTCGAGCTTGCGCCGCAGATAGGAGATGTACAGCTCGACGACGTTGGCCTGACCGCCGAAGTCGTACGACCACACGCGGTCCAGGATCTGCGCCTTGCTCAGCACCCGGCGCGGGTTGCGCATCAGGTAGCGCAGCAGCTCGAACTCGGTCGCGGTCAGATGGACGTCCTGACCGCCCCGGGTCACCTCGTGGCTGTCCTCGTCGAGCCGCAGGTCCCCGACCTCCAGCACCGACCCGCTGCGGGCGGCCTGCGCCGCGCCGGAGCGCCGGACCAGGCCGCGCAGCCGGGCGACGACCTCCTCCAGGCTGAAGGGCTTGGTGACGTAGTCGTCGCCGCCCGCCGTCAGACCCGCGATGCGGTCCTCGACCGAGTCCTTCGCGGTCAGGAACAGCACCGGCACGTGCGGGAGCTCCCTGCGCAGGCGGCCCAGGACGGCCAGCCCGTCCATGTCGGGAAGCATGATGTCGAGCAGGACGACGTCGGGCCGGAACTCCCGTGCCGCGCGCACCGCGCCCGCACCGTCGCCCGCGCTGCGGACCTCGCAGCCTTCGTAGCGCAGGGCCATGGAGAGGAGCTCGGAGAGGGCGGCCTCGTCGTCCACGACGAGGACCCGGCAGGGGCTGCCGTCGGGCCGGACGAGGGCCGTGTGGTTGCCGGTGGACGTGGACGCGTGGGAAGTGGTCGTCGCAGTCATGCGTACACGCTGGCCGCCGCCCGTGAGAGCGCTCTTGCGTGAAGCTGTGAATTCCCTGAGAAACCCCTCCCCGCCCTCAGGGCAGGCGCCCTCAGGGCAGGCGCCCTCAGGGCAGGCGCCCTCAGGGCAGGCGCCCTCAGGGCAGGCGGAAGAGCCGGGCCCCGTTGTCGTGGCAGACGGCGCGCAGCCAGGCGTCGCCGAGGCCGAGGCGTTCCAGGGCGTCGAGCTGGTGCTCGTAGGGGTAGGGGATGTTCGGGAAGTCGGTGCCCAGCAGGATCCGGTCGCCGAGGTCGGCGAGCCGGCCGCGGTCCTGCGGCGGGAAGCCGCTGAACTGCTCCGAGAAGTCGGTGAAGGCCATGGTGGTGTCGAGGCGGACCTCGGAGTACCGGTCGGCGAGGTCGAGGAAGTCGGCGTACTCCGGCATCCCCATGTGCGCGACGATCAGCGGCAGCCCCGGGTGGCGGGCCAGCAGCCGGGCGATCGGTTCGGGGCCGGTGTGCTTCCCGGGGACGGGCCCCGAACCGCAGTGCACGACCGTCGGGATCCCGGCCTCGGCGAGGAGCCCCCAGACCGGGTCGAGCCGGTCGTCGGTGGGGTCGTACCCGCCCACCTGGAGGTGGGCCTTGAACACCCGGGCCCCCGCCGCGACGGCCTGGCCGACGTACTCCCGCACCCCGTCCTCCGGGAAGAAGGTCGCGGTGTGCAGGCAGTCCGGGGTGCGCGCGGCGAAATCGGCGGACCAGGAGTTGAGCCAGGCGGCCATCGCCGGCTTGTGCGGGTAGAGCATGGCCGTGAAGGCCCGGACCCCGAACTCCCGGAGCAGTGCGACCCGCTGCTCCTCCTCGTGCCGGTAGGTGATGGGCCACTCGACACCGGTCAGCGGACCCACCGCGTCGAAGTAGTCCCACACCTTGTCCAGGACCCGCTCGGGCATGAAGTGCGTGTGTACGTCGACCAGCCCGGGCACCCCGAGCCGTTCCCGGAACGCCCGGACGGCCTCAGCCGTCTTCGCGGACAAAGCCGTGGCTCCGCTCGACCGTCGCGATGTGCAGCGTGTAGCTCTCGTACCAGTCGGCGCGCCCCTGCTTCATCGCCGCCTGGTGCTCCATGTCCTTGCGCCACAGGGCGAGGGACTCGTGATCGCGGAAGTAGGCGACGGTGATGCCGAGCCCGCCGGGCGTCCGCGCGGACTCGTAGCCGAGGAAACCCGGATTGCCGCTGACGAGCTCGGCCATCCGCTCGAGCGTCTCGGGGTATCCGCTGTCCTCAACGGTCCGGACACTGGTGAACACGCTCATGACATAAGGCGGTTCGAAGGCCTGCACGGGCTGAATGGTCATGCCCACCACCCTCTGCGGCCGATGCGTGGCATGTCCACTGGAAAACGGCCCGGACAGCCAAAGGGATCCAAGTTTTGACCTTGCCCCCTCCCCGCCCTCCCCCTCCCTGCCCCTCCCGGTCCTGCCCCTCCCGGTCCTGCCCCTCCCGGTCAGAACAGCCCGTCCTGCGCGGCGCCGGTGTCCCGCCCGGTCACGGGGACCACCGCCACGGGCACGTCCGTGGCACCGCCCTCCCCGGGCGCGGTCAGCTCCCACCCCGCGAGCAGCCGGGTGTCCACCACCAGCCCGTCGGCGAAGTGCAGATCGGGCCCGGCCGCGCCGACCAGCCGGCCGGCGACGGTCCCGCCGGGCACCATCTCGGTGATCACCCGGGCAGGGGCTGGCAGTGCGTCGAGCCCGAACACCCCGGCGTGGTCGGTCACCTCGCACTCCAGCCTCTCCAGCGACTCCGGCCATCCCTCCAGCGCCGCCGCCCGTCCGTGCAGGGCCGCCACCTCCGCCGCCCGCTCGGGCTCCGGAGGCAGGTCTCCCCGTACGGACCGCTTGCGGGCATAGGCGATCCGGTCGGGCACTCCGAGGGCCGCCCGCAGCAGTTCCTCGGTCCGGCGGGTGGCCATCAGCGGCCCGCGCCCCAGCCAGGCCCAGGCCACCGCCCCTTGCTCCAGCAGCCGGACCGACCCGCGCTCCTCGGCCGTGATCCCGACCTTGACCAGCCCGGCCCCGAACCAGGCGAGGTACACCCGGTAGGTGCGCGGATCACCGGCATTGGTGTCGGCCGCCACCGAGAAGGAACGGTCCAGGCCCGCGCACTCGGGGCACTGGGCGTTGCCGGCCCGGCCGGGCACGGTCCGCCGCGTCGGGCACGGCGTCCGCCGTCCGGCCCGCCGGACGCCGAGGCAGTGGCGCTCTCCCCGGGCCGCGAAGGCGAGCGGCTGTCCGTACCCGAGGAGGCTGGTGCGCTCGCCCCGTCCCGGTCCCTGCCCGTACCAGCCCATGGCGGGCCGGCCGTCATTCCACCGGAGCCCGGTGCACCGCCAGGTCACAGGGGGAGCGGTCGCTCGAAGAAGGTCTCCAGGACGACGGTGGCCTGCGTCCCGCTGACACCGTCGATGGCGTAGAGGCGGCGCAGGACGTCCTGCAGCTGCTCGGTGGTGGCCGTGCGGACCTTGACCATGACGGAGGCGCTGCCGGCGATGATGTGCGCCTCCTGGATCTCCGCGATGTCCTCGAAGGCGGCCCGCGAGTCGCCCATCCAGGCCGAGGAGTCGACCATCACGTAGGCCAGCACCCCGCTGCCCACGGCCGCCGGATCCACCTCGACCGTGGTCCGCCGGATGACCCCCCGCTCGCGCAGCTTGCGCACGCGCTCGTGGGTGGCTCCCGCGGAGAGCCCGACGGAGGCCGCCAGCGCCGCGTACGGCTGGCCCGCGTCCTCCTGGAGGCGCTGGATCAGCGCCCGGTCGATGTCGTCCACCGAACTTCCTCCCACGTCCCTGCACACCCTCGCCAAGACGCTACCTGATCCTGAAATCACCCCCCGGAGCCGAACACCATTCGGCCCCTTCCCGCCTTGCCCCGGCCCTCGCCCTTCAGCCCTCCGCCCCGGACCGGCTAGCGGGCGACGAACTGCGTCAGGATCGCCTGGACCTCATAGATGTCGACGCCCTTGGTGAAGGTCTTCGCTATCGGCGCCGAGCTGCCCGAGAGCCATATCTTCAGCTCCGCGTCCAGGTCGAAGTGACCGGCGGTCTCCACGGAGAAGTGCGTGATGCTCCGGTACGGAATCGAGTGGTACTCCACCTTCTTGCCCGTGAGCCCCTGCTTGTCGATGAGCACGAGCCGCCGGTCCGTGAACAGGATCGTGTCGCGGATCAGCAGATATGCGGCGTGCACCTGCTCCCCTTGCCCCAGCAGCCGCGCGTACTCCCGGTGCGCCGACGCCGGATCCACGGCGTGCGCGTTCCCGAACAGTCCCATGTGAGCTCCCCCTGCTTTCCCGGTGAACCGATCTCCGGTGAGTCGATCTCCGGAAAACCGTAGCCGCGCGCTTCCGCAACCCGCGTCCCCCGGCAGAGCCATCTCACCCCGTAGCTCCCCGGAGCCAGACCTCATCACTGAGGAGGACAGGAGAGAGGACAGGAGGGAGGAGAGGAGGGAGGAGAGGAGGGAGGAGAGGAGGGAGGAGAGGAGGGAGGAGAAGAGTGAAGAAGAGGAAGGACAACGCAAGAGGCCCCCCGGTGAACCGGGGGGCCTCTTGGGCTGTGCACTCGGCAGGATTCGAACCTGCAACCTTCTGATCCGTAGTCAGATGCTCTATCCGTTAAGCTACGAGTGCTTGGCTGGCCGGGGTTTTGCGCCCCGTTGGCCTTGCGAGAACAACAATACATGGACCTCGCCGGGACGCGAAATCCATTAGCTCCACCCGCTCTGACCTGCGGAAATGGCCTGGAAGAAGATCATCCGGTTGGGTGCCCGGGCATCCCTGCCGGGTGTCCGCGCGAGCAGATCCCGCCGGCTCCCCACCCCGACCGCAGACTCCGAACGCAGAGTCCAGACGCGGAGTCCAGAGGCAGGGTCCAGACGCGGACCCCGAACGCACCGAAGCCCCGGTCCGCAAGGACCGGGGCTTCGTGATGTGCGGAGGCGGAGGGATTTGAACCCTCGATGGGGGGTAAGCCCCAAACCGCATTAGCAGTGCGGCGCCATAGACCGGACTAGGCGACGCCTCCAGCACACCCCCGCGTACGAGGGTGCGTGCAGATGATGACACAGGCCAGGGGCCCGTCACCAATCCGCTCCCACGGTACAAGGAGGGCGGCCCGCAGAGCAAAGCCTTAACCGGCCCCGTGTGCAGAACGTCGGCGCCGCCCCGTCGTTGGTCTGTCGTACGACGTACGGACGACCTGGAGTTCCCCATGCTGCGTCTCGCCGCTTTCGCCGTCACCTCCGCTCTTGCCGCAGCGGCGGCCGGCCCGGCGGGCCCCCTGCCCCCGCTGCCGCCCCTGAGCCGGCTCCTGTCCGCCCCGGCCCCCGCCCCCGCCCCTGACCGGCTCACCATCGCCGTGGCCGACACCGGCAACCCTCGGGCGGACGGCGAGTACCGGCTGGAGTGCGACCCGCCCGGCGGGAACCACCCGCAGGCCGAGGACGCCTGCGCCCGCCTCGAAGCCCTCGCGCGCGAGGGGAAGGACCCCTTCGCCCCCGAGCCCAAGAACCAGCTGTGCACCATGCAGGACGGCGGCCGCGCCACCGCCCGGATCACCGGAACATGGCACGGCCACAGGGTGGACTCCCGGTTCCGCCGGACGAACGGATGCGAGATCCGCCGGTGGAACGACTTGGAACCTGTCCTTCCACGTGGGCGTTCCTGACCTGGGAGGATGCGCCGGTCGGGCGGTATGCACCGGACATCCGCCCCCTCGCCGGGAGCCCGTGCCCTTAGACTCCTCCCGTGACATGCCGGTAGTTGTGGTCAGGGAGGAAGCTCGTCGTGAGCAGCAGGCCATCCCGAGGCGCTGCTCGCCTCGCAGCAATACTCGACGCTCTTCCGGACGCGCTGTTGCTCGTCAACGCCAACGGCACGGTCGTCAACGCGAATTCGATCGCCCTGGAGGTCATGGAGAGCCCCGGTACGGGGCTCGTCGGACGGGGCGTGCTCGACCTCCTGCCCGAGTTCGACTCCAAGCTGATCCCCGGCTCGATGCGCCGGCCCGGCGAGGACGAGGGCGGCCGCGCCCGCCCCAAACGGATGGTCGCCCGCCGCACCGACGGCAGCGAGTTCCCCGTGGAGGTCACCGCGGCCCATCTCGACGGCCGTGACGCCTACCGTGAGCCGCAGCCCTCGTACACGGGCGACGAGCTGCTGATGCTCGTCGTACGGGACCTCTCGCAGACGGTGGACACCGAGGCCGAGCTGGCCCGCTCCCAGCGGCAGACCGAGATGATCCTGCGCGCCGCCGCCGAGGGCGTCGTCGGTACGGACACCGACGGCAGGGTCGTGCTGGTCAATCCGGCCGCCGCCCAGATCCTCGGCTACCGCGCCACCGACCTCGGCAACCGCGAACTGCACGGGCTGGTCCAGCACTCGCGCGCCGACGGTTCGCCGTTCCCCTTCGAGGAGTCCCCGCTCGCCGACACCCTGCGCAGCGGACGCAAGCACCGGGTCCGCGGCCAGGTGCTGTGGAACAAGGCCGGGCAGCCCGTCGCCGTGGACCTGACCACCTCTCCCGTACGGGACGGGGAGCAGCTCGTCGGCGCCGTCATGACGTTCACCGACCGGCGTTCCTACGACGCGCTGGCCGCGCGCCACGCCCAGCTGCTGTCCGTCCTCGAAGACTCCCTGCGCGGACCGCTGGAGGAGCTGCGCGGCGAGCTGGCCACGCTGGCCGCCGACGACGCGGGCCAGCTGTGGCCGGAGGCCAACCAGCTCCTGCACCACCTGGCCGCCGGGTACTCCCGGATGACCACGCTCGTCGACAACGTGCTCTCCTTCCAGCGCCTCGACGCGGGCGGCGAGAAGCTCGACAAGAAGAAGGTGCTGATCGACGGGGTCGTCGCGGCCGGCGTCGACGGCGCGGTCGAGCTGATCGGCCCCGGGCGGGCGCAGTTCGCCGTGCACGCCCCGACCATCGAGGCCGAGGTGGACGCGGAGCGGATCTCGACCGCGCTCGCGCACCTGGTCGCGGACGTCGCCGGGGTGGACGCCACCGGCAAGACCCGTCAGGGCAGCGGGTACATGGACTCGACGATCGTGGTGGCCGCCGCGCAGCGCGGCGAGGTCGTACGGATCGAGGTGCGCGGCCCGTACGAGGGCGGCAACCCGGTGCACGAGCCGATCGTGCGGGGCATCGTGGAGGCGCACGGCGGTGTGCTGCAGACGGTGGAGGTGCCGGGCGCGCCCGGCGGGGCGTACGTACTGGAGCTGCCGCTGGGTGCGGGGGCCGGGACGGTCACCCTGCCCGAGCCGGAGGAGGCTCCGCCGGCCGAGTCCGGGACCGGGACCGGGACCGAGCCCGGGACCGAGGGCGGCCCGGGGCAGGTCTCCGGGGGCCGGCGGGCCCGGCGCGGCGTGGACGCCTTCCTCGACGACGACGCCGCTGCCGACCCGGAAGCCGGTGCGGCCACCGGGAAGGGAGCCGACGGCGGCTCCGGCACCGGCGTGGCGAAGGCCGGCCAGAACCCCGATGGCACCGACGGCGCCGACGGCGGGAGCGCGCTGGCGCTGCCGTCCGGGCGGCGCCGGGGCGGTGAGGCCGCGGCGGTGGCCCGGCCCGGCGACGGCGCTCCCGCGGAGCTCGCCCAGTCCCCCGTGAACCCGGCGGGCCTGGGTGGCAGCGGTACCGGGCGGCGCCGCGGCCAGAACGGCGACGGCAGCGGCGGCGACCCCGCCGCCGGCGGCAACGACCGCCCGGGCGGCCCCGGGCGGCCCGTGCCCGCGCAGGGGACCGCCATGCCCGCGCTTCCGCCCGTGCCGGTGCCTCCCGTGCCGGTGCCCCCGTTCCCGGGGCTCCCCGTGCCGCTGACGGAGCACCCCGCCGGGCGGCGGCGTGCCCTGGGCGCGGCGGGACCGGCGCAGCCGGGCGGCCCCGTGCCGGCGACCGGGCTCGGGCCGAAGCCCGCTCCGATGCCGGCGGCCCCGCCGTCGCCCGCTCCCGTGCGGCCCATCGCCCCCGAGGGCGGCTTCGCTCTGCCCGCCGGCCCGACGCCGGCTGCGCAGCCGCCGCAGGCCCCCGCCATGGCCGGCTCCGCCGCTGCGGCCGAGGCCGAAGCCGCGGGCGGGCGGCGCGGACGCCGGGTGCTGGGCGCGCCCGGTACCGGCTCCGAGGACGCCGAAGCCGCCGCCGGGCGGCCGGACCCGGGCGGGCAGGGCCCCGTAGCCTCCGAGACGCATCCCACCGGGCGGCGGCGTGCGCTGCCCGCGACCCCGGCCTGGCCGGTTCCGGCAGCCCGTACCGCCCCCGAGGACTCGGACGGCAGCGGGCAGATCGCCGTACCCGGAGCCCGGCAGCCGCAGGACGCCCCCGCGGAGGCCGCCGGGGCGCCGATCAGCGTCCGTGCGCTGGGCAGCCTCGGCCAGGGCGGCGGGTCCGGCGACACCAACGGCTCCGGCCGGCGGCGCCGCCTCGCGGAGCCCGTGCCCGAGGGCCGTGCCTTCGCCATAGGAGCGCCCGAGGAGGGCTCGGCCGAGGGTCCCGAGCCGCTGGACGGGCCCGGTGGCGCCGTCGAGGTGGTCAACCGGACCGTGCCGCGTCCCGTGGACGACGAGCTGCCGCCCGAGCCGCTGGACAACCCGCGCCGGCTGCTGGTGTGGCCGGCTCCGGACGCGCAGACGCAGGCCGCGCTCAGCGACCGCGGCTACCGCCCGGTGATCGTGCACTCCCGCGAGGAGGTCGACGCGCAGATCGCCGCGTTCCCCGCCGCGCTGTTCGTGGACCCGCTGACCGGGCCGATCACCCGGACCGCCCTGCAGTCGCTGCGGCAGGCCGCGGTGGCCGCCGAGGTGCCCGTGCTGGTGACGGCCGGGCTGGGGCACGCCACGCGCGAGGCCGCGTACGGCGCCGATCCGGCGGTGCTCCTCAAGGCGCTCGCGCCGCGCGACAGCGAGCAGCATCCCTCCCGGGTGCTGCTGATCGAGGAGCACGACGAGATCGCGGCCGCGCTGACCGCCGCCCTGGAGCGGCGCGGGATGCAGGTCGCGCGGGCCGACGCCGATACGGACGCGGTGGAGCTGGCGACCCGGATGCGGCCGAACCTGGTGGTGATGGACCTGATGCAGGTGCGCCGCCGCCGGGCCGGGATCGTGGACTGGCTCCGCGCCAACGGGCAGTTGAACCACACCCCGCTGGTGGTCTACACGGCCACCGGGATCGAGCCGTCCGAACTGCCGCGGCTGGCCTCGGGGGAGAGCGTGCTGTTCCTCGCGGAGCGGTCCACCACGGCGGACGTGCAGGGCCGCATCGTGGACCTGCTGGCCAAGATCGGCACCAACTAGTCATCCTGGCCGCATGGCCATCACCGACACGAGCGAGCAGACCGTCCCCGCCGACAACGGGGAGGTCAGCCTGCTCATCGCGCGACAGGTCGACCCGGGGCACGAGGAGAACTTCGAGGCCTGGGCCCACGGGATCCTGGAGACGGCCGCGGCCTTCCCCGACCACCTGGGGTACGGCCTGTTCCGGCCGGCCGTGGAGGGCGGGCCCTGGTTCCTGGTGCACCGGTTCCGCAACCAGGCGGCCTTCCAGCGGTGGCAGGACTCCGCCGAGCGCGCCGCCTGGTTCTCCAACTGCCTCGGGCACCACCACAGCGAGATAGCCCGGCGCGAACTGCACGGCATGGAGACTTGGTTCGCGAAGCCGGGTACGGCCCGGCCCGCGCCGCCGCGGTGGAAGATGGCGATCAGCTCCGGGCTGGCCATCTTCCCGATCTCGCTCGCGGGCAACGCGCTGCTCGGGCCGTACCTGGTGAACCTGCACTTCGTGCTGCGGACGGCCGCGTTCGCCGTCGTCTTCAGCACCCTGATGACCTACGTGGCCATGCCCGCGATCAGCAAGCTGCTGCGGCCCTGGCTGACGCGCGGCGAGTAGCCCCGTAGGGCCCGGTGGCTCGGGCGAGCCCGGTGGCTCAGTCGAGCTTGGTGACGTCGAGGGCGCCTTCCGCGTACTGCTTGCGGATCACCTTCTTGTCGAACTTGCCGACGCTGGTCTTCGGCACCGCCTCGACGATCGCCCAGCGCTCCGGCAGCTGCCACTTGGCGATCGTCTGCCCGAGGAAGGCGCGCAGTCCCGCGTAGTCCACGGTGGCCCCCTCCTTCAGGACGACGGTGGCCAGCGGACGCTCGTCCCACTTCTCGTCGGGTACGGCGACGACCGCCGCCTCGGCGACCTCGGGGTGGGCCATCAGCGCGTTCTCCAGCTCCACGCTGGAGATCCACTCGCCGCCGGACTTGATGACGTCCTTGGCCCGGTCGGTGAGGGTCAGGAAGCCGTCGGTGCTGATCACACCGACGTCGCCGGTCTTGAGCCAGCCGTCCTCGCTGAACTTGTCCTCGGGGCGGAAGGGTTCACCGGCCGCGCCGCCGTAGTAGGCGCCCGCGATCCAGCTGCCGCGGACCTCCAGCTCGCCCGCCGACTCTCCGTCCCAGGGCAGGAGGTCGCCGCCGGGGCCGACCAGGCGGGCCTCGACGCCCGCCGGGAAACGGCCCTGGGTGATGCGGTACGGCCACTCCTCCTCGGGAGTCAGACCGGCCGGCGGGTGGGCCATGGTGCCGAGCGGGGAGGTCTCGGTCATCCCCCAGGCGTGGTTGAGGCGCACGCCCAGCTTGTCGTAGGCCTCCATCAGGGCCGGCGGACAGGCCGCGCCGCCGATGGTGACCTGCTTCATCGAGGTCAGGTCGCGCGGGTTGGCGGTGACCTCGGCGAGCAGCCCCTGCCAGAGCGTGGGGACGGCCGCGGCGTGCGTGGGCTTCTCCCGCTCGATCATGTCGGCGAGCGGGGCGGGCTGCAGGAAGCGGTCCGGCATCAGCATGCTGATGCCCGTCATGAAGGTGGCGTGCGGCAGGCCCCAGGCGTTGACGTGGAACTGCGGGACGACGACGAGGGAGGTGTCCTTGTCGGTCAGGCCCATCGACTCGGTCATGTTGACCTGCATCGAGTGCAGGTAGATCGACCGATGGGAGTAGATGACGCCCTTGGGTTCCCCCGTGGTGCCGGAGGTGTAGCACATGGCCGCGGCCTGGCGCTCGTCCAGCTCGGGCCAGTCGTAGGTGTCCGGGCGGCCCGCCAGGAGCTCCTCGTACTCGTGCACGCGCACGCCGAGGCCCTCCAGCGCGGAGCGGTCGCCGATGCCCGCGACCACGACGTGCTCGATCGTCGGCAGGAGCGGCAGGAGCGGGGCGAGCAGCGGCAGCAGGGTGCCGTTGACCAGGACGACCTTGTCGGCCGCGTGGTTGACGATGAACACCAGCTGCTCGGGAGGGAGCCGCAGGTTCAGCGTGTGCAAGACGGCGCCCATGGACGGGATCGCGAAGTACGCCTCGACGTGCTCGGCGTTGTTCCACATCAGGGTCGCGACGCGGTCGTCCTGCCGGACGCCCAGCTCGTCGCGCAGGGCGTTGGCCAGGCGCGTGGCACGGGTCCCGATCTCGGCGAAGCTGCGGCGGTGCGGCTCGGCCTCCCCGGTCCAGGTCGTGACCTGGGACTTCCCGTGGATCGTCATCCCGTGCTGCAGTATGCGGGTGACGAGGAGTGGTACGTCCTGCATGGTGCTCAGCAAAGCGTCCTCCCGGTGAGCGCTGCGGCGCTGCGGCGGCTACGGATGCTGCGATTCTGCGCACGTACCGGTCGGCATGTCACTACCCAAGAGTAGAAACGGGCGCGATGTTTCACGTGAAACATCGGTCGGCCCGGGCCCGGCTCAGCGGACGGGCGTCAGCTCCGGGTCCTCGCGGAGCTTGACGAGCGCGCGGGAGACGGCGCTCTTGACGGTGCCCACGGAGACGCCGAGCAGCTCGGCGGTCTGGACCTCGCTCAGGTCCTCGTAGTAGCGCAGGACGACCATCGCCCGCTGCCGGTCGGGCAGCCGGGTCACCGCGCGCCACATCGCGTCGCGCAGGGCCTGTGCCTCGGCGGGGTCCGCGCCCGGCGGCTCGTCGGCCTCGGGCAGCTCGTCGCAGACGAACTCGTCGACCTTGCGCTTGCGCCACTGGCTGGTGCGGGTGTTGACCAGGGCCCGGCGGACGTACCCGTCCAGGGCGCGATGGTCCTCGATGCGGTCCCAGGCGACGTAGGTCTTGGCCAGCGCCGTCTGGAGGAGGTCCTCCGCGTCGCAGGGGTTGGCGGTGAGCGAGCGCGCGGTGCGCATCAGGACCGTGCCGCGGGTCCGGACGTACGCCGAGAACGACGGGTACGGCGTCGGGTTCGAGGCGAGCGTGCACACAGGCGTGGTCATGCCTCCACGCTAGGAGCGGCGCGGCCCCGTGGGATCGGCCGCAAGTGCCGAAGCGGGATCCCCCTCAGGTTGTAGGGCTGAGGCCCGCCCCACCTCCTGAAGGTGGAGGAGGCGGGGCATCCACGGGGCTTCCACGGGGCTTCCTCGGGGCTTCCGCCGGGGGGCGGATCAGCCGTCCGCGCCCAGGATCAGGCCGGAGGTCGGGACCCCCGTACCCGCGGTGACCAGGGCGTGGGCGGCGCCGGTGACCTGGTTGACGGAGGTGCCGCGCAGCTGGCGGACCGCCTCGGCGATGCCGTTCATGCCGTGCAGGTACGCCTCCCCGAGCTGACCTCCGTGCGTGTTGAGCGGCAGCGCGTCCGCGGCCACGAAATCGGCCGCCTCCCCCGGTGCGCAGAAGCCGAACTCCTCCAGCTGCATCAGCACGAACGGCGTGAAGTGGTCGTAGAGGATGCCGACGTCGATGTCCGAGGGCCGCAGTCCGCTGGTCCCCCACAGCTGGCGGGCGACCACGTCCATCTCCGGGAGCCCGGTGAGGCCGTCCCGGTAGAAGGAGGACATGGCCTCCTGGCGGCGCCCCGCGCCCTGCGCCGCGGCCGTGATCACGGCCGGCTTCTGCCTCAGGTCGCGGGCCCGTTCGGCGGTGGTGACGACGATGGCCTGGCCGCCGTCCGTCTCCTGGCAGCAGTCGAGCAGCCGCAGCGGCTCGACGATCCAGCGCGAGGCCGCGTGGTCGGCGAGGGTGATGGGCTTGCCGTAGAAGTAGGCGGCCGGATTGTTCGCGGCGTGCCGGCGGTCGGTGACCGCGACGTGGCCGAAGGCCTCCGGGGTCAGGTTGTAGGCGTGCAGGTAGCGCTGGGCCGTCATGGCCACCCAGGAGGCCGGGGTGAGCAGCCCCCAGGGCAGCGACCAGCCGAGCGCCGCGCCCTCCGCCGAGGGCTCGCGCTGCTGGACGCCGGAGCCGAAGCGGCGGCCGGAGCGTTCGTTGAAGGCGCGGTAGCAGACCACGACCTCGGCGACCCCGGTGGCGACGGCCAGGGCGGCCTGCTGGACGGTGGCGCAGGCCGCGCCGCCGCCGTAGTGGATGCGGGAGAAGAAGGAGAGGTCCCCGATGCCGGCCGCCTGGGCGACGGTGATCTCGGGGCTCGTGTCCATCGTGAAGGTGACCATGCCGTCCACGTCGGCGGGGGTGAGCCCGGCGTCGTCGAGGGCCGCGTGGACGGCTTCGACGGCCAGCTTGAGCTCACTGCGGCCGGAGTCCTTGGAGAACTCGGTCGCGCCGATGCCGGCGATGGCGGCGCGGCCGCCGAGCTGGTCAGGGGTGCGGACGCTCATGCCGTGCCCTCCGGGGTGCCGAGGGGGCCGGGACCCGCCGCCGCGGTGTGCGGCGCGGTGTCCGGTGTGGTGTCCGGCGCGGTGTCCAGCGTGACGGTGACGGTGCCGGTGACGTGGTGGCCGATGCGGTTGGCGCCGACCACGCGGATCTCGGCGGTGTCCCCGTCGAGGGCGGTGACGGTGCCGGTCAGCGTCATGGTGTCGCCGGGGTGGTTCGGGGCACCGAGGCGGATCGCGACCTTGCGCAGGACCGCGCGCGGGCCGAGGTGGTCGGTGATGTACCGGCCGACCAGGCCGTTGGTCGTCAGGATGTTCATGAAGATGTCCGGGGAGCCCTTCTCCCGCGCGAGCACCGCGTCGTGGTGCACGTCCTGGTAGTCGCGGGAGGCGATCGCACCCGCGACGATCAGGGTGCGGGTGACCGGTATCTCCAGCGGCGGCAGCGTGTCGCCGATGTTCATGCCTCGTCCCCCTCGGACGTGTCTTCGGACAGGACCGCGCCCAGCTCGGCCAGCAGTTCGCTGCCGCAGCCCAGGTACGCGTCGAGCTGGCGTCCCCACAGGAAGTGCCGGTGGACCGGGTGGTCGAGGTCGGCGCCCATGCCGCCGTGCAGGTGCTGGCCCGCGTGGACGACCCGCTTCCCCGCTTCCGAGGCCCACCAGGCCGCCGTCAGCGCGTGCTCGCCCGCGGGGAGTCCCTCGTCCACGCGCCAGGCCGCCTCGTACGCGGTGACCCGTATCGCCTCGGTGTCCATGTAGGCGTCGGCCGCGCGCAGCATGACGCCCTGGTTGGTGGAGAGCGGCCGGCCGAACTGCTCGCGGGTGGAGGTGTACTCCACGGCGCGGGCCAGCGAGCCCGCGCAGACGCCCGCCTGGAGGCCGGCGAAGGCGGTCCGGGCGACGGCCAGTACGTCCGCGCAGGCGTCCTCGCCCCCGACCCGTTCCGCCTCGGCGCCGGTCAGCGTCAGGGTGCCGGCCGACCAGGGGGCGGTGGTCTCCACCGGCTCCGTACGCACCCCGGGCGCGTCCGTCCGTACGAACCACAGGGCTCCCGTCCCGTCCGGGACCAGGACGTGGGTGGCCTCGCGCAGCCAGGGGACGGCGAGGGCGCCGCCGGTGAGCCGGCCGTCCGGCGAAGCGGTGATCCGGCCGCGGTCCGGGAAGGCCCCGGTGGCGACCGCCTCGCCGGAGCCGAGCGCGGGGAGCAGCCGGGCGCGCTGCTCGGCGGTGCCGTGCCGGGTCAGGGCGAGGATCCCGTACACGCACGTGGCGGCGTACGGGACCTGCGCGGTCGTGCGGCCCTGTTCCTCCAGCAGGAGCACCAGGCCGAGCAGGCCGACGTCCTCGACGGCGGCGGTCAGCCCGGCGGCGGTGAGGGCCTTCCACAGTTCGGCGTCGCTGCCGGTGCCGGCGGCGCCGAGGCGGTCGTGGGTGGAGAGGTCGCCGAAGATCTGGGCGGCGAGTCCGGCCGCGGCGGCCTGTTCCTCGGTGGGGTGGAAGTCCATCAGCCTTCGCTCCCCCGGAAGACGGGCAGTTCCAGTTCCTCGTCCACGCGCAGGAACTCCAGGTGGACGGGCAGCCCGATGCGGACCTTGTCGTACGGGACACCGGTGATGTTGCTGACCATGCGGACCCCTTCGGCGAGTTCGACGAGAGCCACCGCGTAGGGCGGGTCGAAGGCGGGGAAGGGCGGGTGGTGCATGACCACGTAACTGAACACCGTGCCGGCGCCGGACGCCTCGACCGTGTCCCAGTCCGGGCTTCCGCAGGTGTTGCAGCCGGGGAGCCAGGGGAAGCGGAGCGTCGCGCAGGCGGTACAGCGCTGGATCAGGAGCTTGTGCTCGCGGACGCCGTCCCAGAAGCCCCGGTTGTCGCGGTTGATCACGGGGCGGGGGCGCCGGGCGGGCTTCTGCGATTCGGCGGGCTGCTGCAATGCGGTCGGCTTCTGCAATGCGGTCGGCTGCTGCGATTCCGTGGGCTTCTTTGCCGCCGGGGCGTACTTGAGGATCCGGAAGCGGTGGGTCCCGGCGAGTTCGCCGTTCGCGCGGACGTCCATGCGGGTGGTCACGAAGTGGCCCGTGCCCAGCTTGGTGGTCTTGCGCGGCGACACCGAGTCGATGACGGCATCGAAGGTGATCGCATCGCCGGGGCGCAGCGGCCTCAGGTACTCCTGCTCGCAGTCGGTGGCCACGACGGAGGTGCAGCCCGCGCCGTCGAGCAGCGCGAGGAGGTCGTCGTAGGCGGAGGAGCGGTCGCTGTGACCGGAGAGCCCGCCCATCGTCCATGCCTGGAGCATGGTGGGCGGGGCGATGGCGTCCGGCCCGGTGTAGGCGGGGTTGGCGTCGCCCATCGCCTCGCACCAGTGGCGGATCATCGGCTCGTTGACCGCGTCCTTGCCCTGGCCAGCGGTGGCGGCGGGCTGCCCTTCGAAGGACGCGAGCAGGGTGTGGAAGCGCGCCGCTTCCGCTGCCGTCTCCGCTTCCGTCTCCGCTCCTGCTGGTGCCGCTGCCGCCTCCGCGGCTTCGGTGGCGGGCCTGGCGGTCATCGCTTCCTTCCCTTCATACCGAGCCGCATCATGGCGACGATCTCCCGTTGGACCTCGCTGACGCCGCCCCCGAAGGTGTTGATCTGGGCGGCCCGGTTCAGTCGCTCCAGCTCCCCGCCCGCGAAGACCCCGGGGCCGGATCCACGGACGAGCGCCTCCTCCCCCACCACCTCCTGGCAGATCCGGTACACCTCGACGGTGGACTCGGTACCCAGGAACTTCACGCCGCTCGCATCTCCCGGGGCCAGCGTGCCGGCGCCCACGTCCTGGACGAGGCGCCAGTTGAGGAGGCGTACGGCGGCGAGGCGCGCGTGGGCCTCGGCGAGCCGCGACTGCACCCAGGGGCGGTCGGCGGGACGCTCGCCGGTGACCGGGTCGGGGGTGCGGGCGTGGTCGAGCGCGCCCCGGTAGAAGTCCTCGGACTGCATGCCGATGGCGGCGAGGGCGACGCGTTCGTGGTTGAGCTGGTTGGTGATCAGCCCCCAGCCGCCGTGCTCGGGGCCGACAAGGTTGCCGGCGGGCACCCGGATGGAGTCGTAGTACGTGGCGGTCGTGGTCAGGCCGCCGACGGTGGCGATCGGGGTCCACGAGAAGCCGGGATCGTCGGTGGGCACCAGGATGATGGAGATCCCCTTGTGCTTGGGAGCCTCCGGGTCGGTACGGCAGGCGAGCCAGATCCAGTCCGCGTTCTGGGCGTTGGACGTGAAGATCTTCTGGCCGTCGATCAGCCAGCCCTGCTCGTCGCGGACGGCCCTGGTGCGCAGGGAGGCGAGGTCCGTGCCCGCCTCGGGCTCCGAGTAGCCGATGGCGAAGACGAGTTCGCCCTTGAGGATCCGGGGCAGGAAGTAGTCCTTCTGCTCCTGCGTCCCGTACTTCATCAGGGTCGGGCCGACGGTGTTGAGGGTGACCATGGAGACGGGGGCGCCGGCCCGGTAGGCCTCGTCGAAGAACACGAACTGCTCGTCCGGGCCGCGGCCCTGGCCTCCGTACTCGACGGGCCAGCCGAGTCCGAGGAGTCCGTCGGCGCCTATGCGGCGCAGCAGTGCGCGCTGTTCGGCGGGGTCCTCGGGCACCCCGTCCGGCAGCAGGTTTCCGAAGTACTCCCGCAGCTCGGATCGGAGCCGCAACTGGCCTTCGGTCGGGGCGAGGTGCACGGCGCTGGCCTCCCGGCATCGCATCGTCAAGTGGAGCTGACTGTCCGTCAGATTCCACGTGGATGTCAAGGCCGGGGCGCTGTGACGGAGCACGTAAAACGCCCGAGGGCGCCCGCGTTACCGGACCCCAGCCGGTCCGGTCGCGCAGGCGCCCTCAAGAGTCGGTGCGGCTCAGGCCGCGGCTACCACCAGGGGTAGAAGTTCACCGCGACGGTGGAGTTGTGCTGGTCGATCGCCGTGAAGGCCGAGCCGTTGACCTGCGCGGTGTTGTTCTGGTTGGACGCGCCGGATCCGGTGGCCACCTGCTGGGAGGTGGAGGAGTTGCCGTGGTTGTTGCCACCCACGCCGCTGCCGATGATGCTGGCGACGCTCGCATTCGATCCGTCGTTCGCGAAGGAGCCGTTGTCGGCCGATGCCACCCCGCCGAAGAGGGCTACGGCGAGGGGGAGAGCGGCGACGGCGGCGATGACGCGGGCGGTACGGATGCTTGCCATGTCTTTATCCTCCAGAAAACCGAAGTGGGGTTTGCTCCAAGGCAGTTGGCCGACCGCCTCGGTCGTTCCGTGTGGTGACGACGTCGCGAGACCAGAGTTGCCCACCGAATCCCCGGCGAACCACCCCGGAGTCCTCGATTCCCCCGCAAGCATGACCAACATCGGATAAACCCCATTCACGCCCCCGGCGCCCCAGGTCAGCGCCTTGAGACCCGCTGAAACCCCCGCCGGGCAAGGGACGAACCGTTCCGCCAAACCGGCCGGCCCCGGACATGCCGAAAAGGGCCGCGTCGTCCGGGAACCCCACCGTCTCCCGGGCCTACGGCCCTGCGCTGCCAAGCTTCACGCCCCCTGCACGCCCCCGGCGCTCGCCGGGGCCTTCCCACTGTGCCCCGCTCCGGGGCACCTTCACGGCACGATCCGCGGTCGCGGCCTGCTCACACCGACCGACCGGGCTCCAGCGCCTGCTGCCGGGCTGTTCTCGCGTCCTGCTGCCTTGGTGCTGCTTGCTCTTGCGTGCTCTTGCTTGCCCTTGCGTGCCCTTGCGTGCTCTTGCGTGCTCCTACGTCCTGCGTACCGGGCGCCGCGCACTGGGCCCTACAGCTTGCACCTGCGCGCACTGCGTCCTGCGGTCAACGGGTCCTGCGTCCTGCGTCCTGCGTCCTGCGTCCTACTGTGGACGGATCCTGCGTCCTGCTCTGAACGGTTCCTGTGGCTCACGGGCGCCGCATCTGCGCGGTACGAGTGCTCCGGGTACTGCGGGTACTGCGGGTACTGCGACTGCTCCAGCCGCGCACTACGCGGCGAGCGCCATCTCCCGGCGAGCGGCTCCGACCCGGGCGGCTGCGGTGATCGCGGTGCTACGGAGGCCGTCGCCACCCGTTCCGGACTCGAACTCGGCTCCGGAGCCGGCGGCCAGGGCGGTGGTGGAGCGGCGGACGGACGGGGTCTTGCCGTGGGCCTCGGCGCGGATGCGCTGCTTGATGGTGGGCGGGAGCGAACCACCGCGCATCATCGCCCTCCAGGTCCGCCGGGCCATGAAGGCCGGCCGGTTCACGGCGACGGCCGCGGGGGAGGCGGGGGAGGAGGAGAGCGGGGTGGCGGCGGTCTGGGCGACCTTGCCGCCGAAGCCGAGGGAGGCGAGGAGGGCCACGAGGGCCGCGAGGACGGTGGTCCAGATCGACGTGATGGTGCTGCGGTGAGCCATGACGGGTCCCTCATTTCACGATGTTCCGACGGGTGGATCTGAATACATTCGTCATGATGCGGGCGCAACCGGAACACCTCCACGACGCGCGCCGATCTTCTGACAAACACCACTCAAAGGGGCTAATCGCATAATTTCGACCCCTTGGACCCTCGCGCAGAACCGGGCCGGACTTCCACCGGCAGAGCGCCATCTCCCCTTCTATGGAGGGCTGTTGACAGGCAAGCGGCCCGCCCAGCATGCTCCGCCCACAGCGCGGCGGATCTTCTTCTCATGGTCGGGGGACCAGGTTCCATGCAGAACCGAAACGTCCTGATATCGGGTACGGGCAGCGCGGGCACCGCCTTGGCCCAGTGGCTGCGCCACCACGGATTCCGGCCGACCGTGGCCGAGTGCGCCTCCGCCCTCCGGGAGGGCGGTACAAGATCGACATCCGCGGTGCCGCGCTCGACGTGGTCTCCCGTGCCGGAGTCCTCGACGCGGTCCGCGCCCAGCGGACCGACGTCCAGGGCGGCTCCATCGTCAACGCGGCGGGCAGGTGGCCACGCTGGACGGTGACACCTTCGGCGGCAGGGCGAGCCACGACGCGGAGATCCTGCGCGGTGACCTGAACCGGATCCTCTACGAGCTCACCGTCGACGGGGCCGACGGCGTCGAGTACCTCTTCGGCGGCTCCATCGCCTCCGCCACGGAGACCGCGGACGGCGTCGAGGTGACGTTCGACAGCGGCGCGAGCCGTGGCTTCGACCTGGTCGTCGGCGCCGACGGACTGCACTCCCACACCCGAGCGCTGGCCTTCGGCCCCGAGGAGCGCTTCATCGGGGACCTCGGCTACTACGTCTCGATCTACAGCGTCCCCAACCACCTCGACCTCGACCGCTGGGAGCTGACCTGCGTCTCCCCCCTGCGCACGGCCCTGACGTACAGCACCGCCAAGGACACCGGCGCGAAGGCGATGTTCCTCTTCGCCTCGGAGCCGCTGGAGTACGACCGGCACGACGTGTCCCGGCAGAAGAAGCTGCTGGCGGAGGCGTACGCGGACGAGGCCTGGGAGGTGCCCCGGCTCCTCGCAGCCCTGGACGAGGCCCCGGACTTCTACTTCGACTCCCTCAGCCAGGCCTACCTGGACCAGTGGTCCAAGGGCCGCACCGCCCTGGTCGGCGACTCCGCGTACTGCGCCTCGCCCGCCTCCGGCCAGGGCACGAGCCTGGCCCTGTTCGGCGCCTACGTCCTGGCGGACGAGCTGGCGGCGGCCGACGGTGACCACGTGTCTGGCTTCGCGGCGTACGAGCGCGAGATGCGCCGCTTCGCGGAGGAGAACCAGAAGCTCGGCCCCTCGAACATCAAGCACATGGTCATGCGGACCAAGCGCCAGATCTCGATCCAGCTGACCCTGCTCTCCCTCCTGGGCCGCCTGCCGGGCAAGGAGCGCATGATGACCAAGGTCATGGAGCCGATCCAGAAGGCCGCGAACTCCATCACCCTCAAGGACTACTGACCGCGCCCCCGAAGCCCTCCACCACGCGGGCCGCATCCGCACCGAGGGCAGGGAGCGGCACGCAGCCGGGGTCAACCGATGGGGGCGGCGAGAAGGCACTACGCTCGTGATCCGCATCGGCTTGGGGGAGTTCGGAATGCAAAGTGTCGTCGTCACACCGGGCGGTGACCGGATGCGCTGGGTGGAGCTGCCCGGGGTCGTACCGGCGCGGGTCTATCTGCACGGGCTGGGGGCCACCTCGCCCGCGTACTTCGCGGCGAGCGCCGTGCATCCGCTGCTCGCCGGGCGGTGGTCCCTGCTGGTCGACCTGCTGGGGCACGGGCACAGCGACCGGCCCGAGGAGTTCTCGTACACGCTGGAGGCGCATGCCGACGCGCTCGCCGCCGCGTTGGAGCAGGCCGGTACCGGCGCCGCCGAGCTGATCGCGCACAGCATGGGCGGCGCCGTCGCCATCGTGCTGGCCGACCGGCACCCCCACCTCGTCTCCCGGCTGGTGCTGGTCGACGCCAACCTGGATCCGATCCCGCCCGACCCCACCGCCACGGGCAGCAGCGGGCTCGCCACCTACACCGAGCAGGAGTTCCTGGCCGGCGGCTGGGCCGAGGTGCGCGACCGGGTCGGCGAGCACTGGTGGTCCACCATGCGACTGGCGGGCCGCGTCGCCCTGCACCGCAGCGCCGTCCACCTGGCCGCGGGCACGACGCCGACGATGCGCGAGCTGCTCCTGCGGCTGAAGATCCCGCGCAGCTACCTGCTACCCGCCGAGGACGGCACCCTCCCCGGGACCGAGGCCCTGGAGGCGGCCGGGGTGGCGGTCGTCCCCATCGCAGACTGCGGGCACAACATCATGCTCGACAACCCCGACGGCTTCGCCCTGGCCACCGCAGACGCCCTGGCCGGGGCATGAGGAACACGTCCCGGAAAGGCACACCGTGAAACTCCCCCTGCGTCGCCGCAGCGTGGGCATGCTGCTCCTCTGCGCCTGCGTCCTGACAGCCTGCACCGATGGCCCCGACCCCTCCGTACCGTCGGCCGGCCCCACATCGACCAGCACCTCCGCCGCCCCCTCCGCAGCGGCGCTGGCCGATCGCTACCAGCAGTCCGGCGGGGACCCGGACGTGTACGGCATCGACAAGGAACCCGGCACCGACGGCGGCGCGCCGCGCCTCGTCATCCGGACGCGGAATCCCGACAGCGACGATGCGGTGTTCCAGAAGCAAAAGGAATCCATCGTCCGGTTCCTGACCCGGGAAGAAGGACTCTCACCGACCCAGGGCTACTTCATGGACGTCTACGGACCTGACGGCGCCCTGCTCCACCGGCTGGACGCCCGCCCCTGACACGGAGCCCAGGGGACATGACGAAGGGGTGTCCCGTTCCCGGGACACCCCTCTGATCAGCACGTCGTCTGACCTGCATGCGGTGGGTGTGGGATTTGAACCCACGGTGACTCGCGCCACGACGGTTTTCAAGACCGTTCCCTTAGGCCGCTCGGGCAACCCACCTGGCGCGTACAGAGTACCGGGCGGTGGGGGTGGGCGGCGCTGGGGATTCCCGGGAGGTCAGGCGGCTAGGCGGTGAGGAGGACACCCCCGTACGAGGCTCCGGCCACCACCACCCAGGCCGCAAGGCCCAGCAGGGCGGCCCGGCCGCCGGTACGGGACAGGGTGGGCAGGTGGACCGCGCTGCCCAGGCCGAACAGGGCCGCGGCCAGCAGCAGTTCCTGCGCGGTGTGCGCCCATTCCAGCGCCACGTCGGGCAGCACCCCGGTGGCGCGCAGCGCGGCCGCCGCCAGGAATCCGGCCACGAACAGCGGCACCGGAGCCGGCCGGCGTCCCGAGGAGGTGCGTACTCCGCGCCGGCGGGCCCGTACCGAGAAGGCCACTGCGGCGACCAGCGGGGCCAGCAGCGCCACGCGCATCAGCTTGATCAGCACCGCTTCGCCGAGGGCGCCGGGGCCGGCCGTCTGGGCGGTCGCCACCACCTGGCCGACGTCGTGGACGCTCGCACCCACCCAGCGGCCGAAGTCCGGGTCGGAGAGGCCGAGCGGGGATTGCAGGAGCGGGAGCACCGCGATGGCGAGGGTCCCGCACAGGGTGACCAGGGCCACCGAGGAGGCCACGTCCTCCTCGTCGCTGCCCGACACCTGACTGACGGCTCCGATGGCCGAGGCCCCGCAGATCGAGTAGCCGGTGGCGATCAGCAGCGGCTGGTCCCCGGGGAGTCCGAGCCGCCGGCCGAGCCAGAGGGTGCCGAGGAAGGTCGCCGCCACCACCGCGGTCACCATCGCCACGGTGGCCCAGCCCAGCTGGAGCACCTCGTCCAGCCCCAGTGCCAGGCCCAGCAGGACGATGCCGATCCGCATCAGGCGCCGCCCGGCCAGGGAGAGTCCCGGGCGTGCGGGGCCCCGTACGAAGCCCCGTAGGCCGGGGAGGTGTGCGGCGGTGATGCCGAGCACCACCGACACGGTCAGCATCGGGGCCCAGGGCGCCAGCCGGTGCACCGACCAGGCCACCAGGACTCCGGCCGCCGCGAGTCCCAACCCGGGCCACGGTGACGATGTTTCACGTGAAACATGGACCGGAACCGGTGATCCCGCCCCGCGCACCGGGCGGTTCAGGATGGCCATCAGTCGCTCGGCAGCGTGTAGACGCGGCGGACACTGCTGCCGAGGCGTACGACGTCGGCGCCGTAGACGTGCAGGGATATCGCTTTGGTGCGACAGGAGTTGCGGACCTTGTGGATGTCTCCGGGCGGGGCGAACCCGCAGACGTCACCGGGGCCGTTGACCACGTGCTCGGTCGCCACCAGGCGGGCTCCGGTGGTGGCCGTGGCGGGGGCGAGGCGGTAGCGGAGCTCGCTCTCCTCGCCCTCGTGCACCCCGGCCACGCACCAGGAGACGTGGTCGTGGATGGCCGTCTCCTGGCCCGGCAGCCACACCAGGGCCACCACGGAGAAGCTGCCGTCCGGCTCCGCGTGCAGAACGTGCTGCCGGTAGCGGTCCGGGTGCCCCTCGCGCTGCTCCGCGGTGAGCAGACCGGGTGCCCCCAGGTGCGGAGCGAGGCGCTCGCCGACCAGGTAGGCGGTCAGATCGGGGGCCAGCCCCCGGTCCACGACCGTTCGGATCTCGCTGACGAGGGCGGCCGTCCTCGCGGTCGTGCGGGCCGGCGTGGTGGTGGTCATATGGGGAGCGTCGAGGAGCCCACCCATCACGTCCAACGACAGTTATGAGCTGAAATCCCAAGCCCGGCTTATGGGTTGGAGGTGGTGCCACGCTCCGCCGGCGGGTCGTTCAGCAGCCCACGCGGTTCGAGGCCGCCTGCTTCAGGGCCTGCAGTACCACCGCCGTCGCCGGGACCCGCAGATGGTCGCGGTACACGTGTGCGGCGATGTGACGGCGGGCGGCGGGCAGCAGGGCCCGCCCGCACACCTTGCTCAGCGAGAGCGAGGGCAGCACCAGCGCGGGCATCATGGCCACGCCCAGGCCCTGTGCAACCAGGCTCTGGACCACCAGGTTGTCGTCGGTGGCGAAGCGGATGTCGGGAACGAAACCGAGCCCCGCGCATTCGTGCAGCAGGTTCGCCCGGCAGCGCGGGCAGCCCGCGATCCAGCGCTCCTCGGAGAGGTCCGCGAGGTGCACGGCCCGCCGCCGGGCCAGCGGGTGGCCGGTCGGCAGCAGCACCGTCAGCTGGTCTTCCATGAGCCTGACCTCGGCCACCTCCTCCGGCACCTCCTCGTGCAGGCCGGGATAGGTGAAGGCCAGGGTGATGTCGCACTCGCCCCGTTCCAGCCTGCGCAAGGAGTCCGGGGGCTCCCCCTCCAGAAGCTCGACCTGGATGCCCGGATGCTCCTTGGCCAGGCTGCTCAGGGCTTCCGGGACCAGGGTGACGTTGGCACTGGGGAAGCCGCACAGCCGGACGCGGCCGGTCCGCAGCCGGGCGTACGCCTTCAGCTGGGCCTCGGCGGCGGAGAGGCTGCCGAGGATGGCCTCGGCGTGCCGGGCCATGGACTCCCCGGCCTCGGTGAGCTGCATGCGGCGCCCGACGCGGGTGAACAGCGGGGTGCCGACGGCGCGTTCGAGCGCCTTCATCTGCTGGGTGATCGCGGGCTGGGTGTACCCGAGGACCCGGGCGGCGGCCGAGTAGGACCCCGAGGCGACCACTTCGTGGAACGTCCGTATGTGCCGCGAATCGAACACGGTCGAAGCATAAGCGGACGTTGGGAGGGGCCGCAGGCACAATCGCGCCTACGGCCCCTCGCCATCAAGCCAGTTGGTCCTGCCGCCCCGCCGGGGACCACCCCGTGCGCGGCGGCCGGCCGCTACTTGTCGCCGACCCGCGAGCCGAGCGTGATGTCCACCGTGGTCGGCTTGCCGCCGCGCAGGTAGGTCAGCTTCACCGTGTCACCCGGCTTGTACGTCCAGATCTCGCTGATCAGGGTCGGGCCGCTGTCGATCGGCTTGCCGCCGAGCTCGGTGATGATGTCGCCGGGCTTCAGTCCCGCCTTGCCCGCAGGACCGTTCGGGTCGACCAGCTCGTTGGCCGAGGCGCCCGTCTCGGAGATCTTCGCGCCGTCGGTCTTGGCCGCGAGGTCCACGGAGACCGAGATCACCGGGTAGACCGGCTTGCCGGTCTTGATCAGCGATTCGGCGACGTTCTTCGCCTGGTTGACCGGGATCGCGAACCCGAGGCCGATGGAGCCCGCCTGGCCGCCGCCGAAGCCGCCGTTGCCGGCCGACTGGATCGCGGAGTTGATGCCGATGACCGCGCCGCGGCTGTCGAGCAGCGGACCGCCGGAGTTGCCCGGGTTGATCGAGGCGTCCGTCTGGAGGGCGCTCATGTACGAGTTCTTCCCGCCGGAGGCGTCGCCCGAGGCGACCGGGCGGTTCTTGGCGCTGACGATGCCGGTGGTGACCGTGTTGGACAGGCCGAAGGGGGCGCCGATCGCGATGGTCGAGTCGCCGACGGCGACCTTGTCCGAGTCGCCGAGGGGCAGCGGCTTGAGCCCGGACGGCGGGTTCTTCAGCTTGATGACGGCGACGTCGTACCCCTGGGCCCGGCCGACGACCTCGGCCTCGTACTTCTTGCCGTCGGAGAAGGTCGCGCTGAGCTTGCCGCCGTTGGCCGCGGAGGCGACCACGTGGTTGTTCGTGAGGATGTGGCCCTGCTGGTCGTAGACGAAGCCGGTGCCGGTGCCGCCCTCGCCGTCGCCGGCCGAGGCCTCGATGGTGACGACGCTGGGCAGCGCGCCGGCGGCGAGGCCCGCGACGGAGCCGGCATCGCGCTTGAGGTCCTTGGGCGTGTTGCCGGCGCTGACCGTGGTCGAGCCGGAGCCGTCACCGCTCCGTTCGGCCGCCCAGTAACCGACGCCGCCGCCGACACCGCCCGCGAGGAGCGCCGCCGCGAGCACGCCGGCGATCAGGCCGCCCTTGCCCTTCCGCTTGGGCTGCGGGGCACCCTCGGTGGCCAGGGGCACGCCCCAGCCGCCACCGCCGTGGCCGTCACCGGCCCCGTACGCGGGGGCCGCGGGCGGCGGGGGAGGCCAGCCCTCGGCACCCGTCGGCTGCGGGGCGGGGGCCTGGGCGTACGCCGGGGTGACCGGCGGGGCCGGGCTCTCGGCGTACGCGGGAGCCGGGGCCGGGTTCTCGGCGTACGCGGGAGCCGGGGCCGGGGCCGGGGCCGGATGCTGGGCGGGCGCGGCGGGCTGCGCCGCCGGGGTATGGGGGAGCTGCTGGGTCGGCTCGGTGCCGGGCGCGGGCGTCGGCGGCAGCTGCTGCGTCGCCGGGTCCACGGGCGCCGGTGCCGCGGACGCGGCGGGCGCGGCGTCGACGGGCGCGGCCACCGGGGGTACGGGCGGGGCCGCGGGGGGCGTCGGGGCCGCGGTGCCCTCGTTCTCGGTGCTCACAGCGCTCTCTCCTCGTCACACACGGCTTCAGAAATACGGGCGATATCGGTCCGACTGAACGTTCGACGTGCCGTACAAGTTCCTGGGCAAAGCCTTTCCCATGACCCGTCAGAGCACTGTAAGCCGGACCTGTGAGTCTCCCCCATCCTTTATCTCCGACATTTCGGGCGCATCCCCAGAAGCACCCACAGGACTCTCCCCGACATCCGGACCCCTCTCGGTGGCACCATGAGCCGGTGACCCACGCAACGCCGCGCCCCATCCAGGTCGTCGCCCACCGCGGCGCCTCGGAGGATGCCCCCGAACACACGCTGGCCGCCTACCGCAAAGCCATCGAGGACGGGGCCGACGCCCTCGAATGCGATGTCCGGCTCACCGCCGACGGCCACCTGGTCCTGGTCCACGACCGGCGGGTGAACCGCACCTCCAACGGGCGCGGCGCCGTCTCCGCCCTGGAGCTGGCCGACCTGGCCGCCCTCGACTTCGGCTCGTGGAAGGACCGGGAGGAGTCCCCCGACTGGGACGCGGACCCCGAGCGGACCTCCGTGCTCACCCTGGAGCGGCTGCTGGAGCTGGTCGCGGACGCCGGGCGGCCGGTCCAGCTGGCCATCGAGACGAAGCACCCGACCCGCTGGGCCGGACAGGTGGAGGAGCGCCTGCTCTTCCTCCTCAAGCGCTTCGCACTGGACGCCCCGCCCGCCGAGGGTCCGCACCCGGTCCGCGTGATGAGCTTCTCCGCGCGCTCCCTGCACCGGATGCGGGCGGCCGCGCCCACGGTCCCGACCGTCTACCTGATGCAGTTCATCTCGCCCCGGATGCGGGACGGGCGGCTGCCGGCCGGAGTACGGATCGCGGGGCCGGGCATGAGGATCGTGCGCAACCACCCGGCCTTCATCCGCAAGCTCCAGGCCGCTGGACATTCCGTTCACGTATGGACGGTGAACGATCCGGAAGATGTTCAGCTCTGCGCTGATCTGGGCGTGGAAGCGATCATCACGAACAGACCGCGACAGGTTTTGTCACAGCTGGGTCGCTGACATCCCGTTTTGCGCATCCGTCCCACGCGAAACACCCGTTACGGGGTGTGCACCGGCGCATCCACTCCGCATTCGGTCGCTCCGAATGCGTCAGAGGGCTCCGCTCCGGCGGTTTCCGGTCCAGGCCATTGGGGCATCCAGACCATGCGTGGGGCTAAGGAGGTTCCGGGGGTGGCGTTGATGGTGGCACAAGAAGTGCCCACGTCGTCGTGCATGGACGTGTCCCATGGTCCTGCGGGCGTGGGCGAGGCGAGGCACCGGATGCGCGAGCAGCTGCGCATCAGCGGGGTGTCCGAATCGATCGTGGATGACGCCGTACTGATCCTTTCCGAACTGCTCAGCAACGCCTGCCGGCACGGCAGACCACTGGGCGTACGGGAGATCGGCGACGGCGGGATACACGCGTCGTGGCGCGTCGACAAGGCGGGGCGGCTGACGGTCGAGGTCACGGACGGCGGCGGGCCCACCCGTCCCATCCCGGCCAAGCCCTCGGTCACCGCGCGGGGCGGGCGGGGGCTGAACATCATCAGCGCCCTGGCCCAGGACTGGGGTGTCCGGGACGGAGCGGCGGGTGAGGTCACCGTCTGGGCGACCGTTGCCTGCGGGGCCCGGCACGAGGATTTCGCTACGCGCGTTGCGCCCCCGGCGATCGATTTCTGCACGGCCTTCGACGATCTCGACACCTGATCCGACCGGTCCCCGGCCGCAGGTGGACGGATGGCGGCCGTCCGGGAGCGCACGCCGACAGTGCTCCCGGCCGCACCCCACCGGTTGCGGCGGTATGAACGGCTAGGCTCGCGCCCAGACCGACGCCGTACCGCCGCAACCGGGAGACACCCACGATGGCCAAGAAGCGCCCCGCCGCGAAGTCCGCAAAGCCGCAGCTCAACAACGGGGAGATCCCGGTGGTGGGCGCTCGCGAGCCCTGCCCCTGCGGATCCGGGCGCCGTTACAAGGCCTGCCACGGCGCGGCCGCCGCGCACGCCGTGACCGAGCACGTGGCCCGCCCGTTCGAGGGCCTGCCCGGCGAGTGCGACTGGGTGGCGCTGCGCGAGCTCGTCCCCGCCGCCACCGTGCCGCTGACCCTCAAGGGCGGACTGCCCGAGGGCGTCCCCTCCGTCACGCTGGTGACCGTACTCCCGCTGGCCTCGCCGGCCCTGCGCCGCGAGGACGGCTCCGTCCTGCTCGGCCTGCAGAACGACTCGACCACCGGCGACCTCGCCCGGGACATGGCCGACACCCTGGAGCGCGCCCTCGCGGCCGAGCCCGGCACCGTCGTCGCGGCCCGCCGGGTTCCGGCCGAAGGCCCGCGACTTCAGGATCTCCTGTCCGCGGACGACGGTTTCGAGCCGGTTGTACACAGCGGGTTCGAATTCTGGATTCCGGAAGCGGAGAGCGCGCAGAGCGCTTCCCCGGAGATCGCCGCCTCCCTGGAGCGCGCCAACGCGGCCGCCATCCCGACCGTCAAGCTGACCGGCGTGGATGCCGCCTACTGGTGCGAGACCCCGGACAAGAACCACCTGCGCTGGGTCATGCCGCACCCCGAGGAGAAGCTGCTCGACGCGCTCGCGCGCCTGCACGCCGCGGGCACGTCCTCGCTCGGCGAGGGCACCAAGCTGGTCGGCTCCTTCCGCGCCCACGGCCTGATGGTCCCCGTCTGGGACCTGCCGACCGGGGTCTCGGCCGAGGACGTGGAGAAGCCCGCCGCCGAGCTCGCGGAGCGGCTCGCCACGGCCCTCGCGACGGACGCGCCGCTGACCACGGAGGAGCGCCGCGCCCGCGGCGGCCTCACCAACCGCCAGGTCACGCTCAGCTGACCGGACGGCCGGCCCGTTCGCGGGCCGGCCACGAGGGTCCCCGACAGGGCCCTCGGGAGGGGCTGTGGAGACGTCACCGGTGACCCGTCACCGGTGACCGGTGTCACAACTCCCGGTAATCGCCTGCAAATCGGTGTCCGAATATCAGAGATCGAATTTGCGAACAGGCGATCTCTTGTTACCGTTCTTGTAGCCCGGTCGCTGGTGCATCCCCCGTCGCCAGCGACCGGGCCCTTGATTTTCCGTGACGCTCAACCGTCACCCGGTACCGGTGAGTTGCTCCCGGACCGCAGGAGCAGGGCTCCTTCATCATCCGGAACTGCAAATTCCGCTACGGCCGAGTAGTCCCCCGGAACCCCGGCCGACTCCTCCCTCGGCGTTTCGCACAGCCCCGGCTCGTCGCCCGCGCCGACCGCACAGCGGATCTGCACCGTGCGCCCCGCCGGACCCATCACCGTGAGCACCGTGTCGAGCGGGCGGCCGCTGGTGTTCCGGTAGTAGCTGCGCCCCCACGTCCGGCCCTCGCCCGACAGGACGCACGTCTGCGCCTCCACCCCCTGCGGCGAGGACAGTTCGGGTCCGCAGCGGGCGTCCGTACGCGGCTGCTCGGCAGGGCCCGGGCGGGCCGGCGCCGAGGCCCGGCCCGACGTACGGGACCCGCCGGAGGCGGAACTCGCGGCCGAGCCGCCCGAATCGGCCGAGCCTCCCGAATTCCCGGTGCTCCCGGGGTTCTCCGAGTCCGTGGAACCCGACGTCCCCGAAGCACCCTTGGCGGGGTTCCCCAGGCCGAAGGTGGAGAGCAGCCCGCCACCCTTTCCATCGCTCTGACCGGCGAAATCCGGCCCGGCGATCGCTCCCGCCAACGGGAGCGACAAGATGATCAACACACCGGCGCCGATACCGATCAGGCGGAGATTCATTCGCCGAAGATAGCGATGCGGGAATGGGGCACGGAGATCCCCGCGCCCAATTCCCTTGGAAACTCGTCTCGCTGACACCCGTACGAGTGATCCGTCAGCACACAGACCCAGCACACAGACCCAGCACCAGAGCTCAGTACGCGAGCCGGCTCCCGCCGCCCGGCGCACCGCTGCTCGCCTCCACCAGCGCGTCCACGACCGCCTCCACCTCCGGCAGCCAGATCTCCCCGGCCCCCGCGGGCTCGCGCTCCCACCGCACCTGGCCTCCGCCGACCGCGGGGGAGGGCGGGAGGAGCAAGTAGCCGCCCTCGCCGTGGAAACGCAGCGAGGAGGGCACGTGGTCCTTGGCGTAGAGGATCTCGCCGAGCCGCTCCAGCGAGTACGGCTCCACGAGCAGCGACCACCGCGTGGGCGTCGCCACGATCGGCCCGAGCCGCATCCCCTCGGCGTCCAGCCGTACGACGGCGCGCGCGGCCGCCGCGGCGGGCAGGCTCACCGCGCAGGGCGCGCTCCCGCCGGTGGCCAGCAGGATGGGGGCGCACGCCCGGTTGGCCCACCACCAGGACACCATCCGGGGGTCGGTGGTGGCCGCGAGCAGTCCGGGATCGAAGGGGTGTGCGCCGGGTACGACGCAGTCGGGGTCGGGGCAGGCGCACCGGGCGCTGTCGGCGCCGGAGCGTCCGACTCCCGGCAGCACGGGCCAGTTCCAGGTGGTGGCGCAGGTCAGCGCCGCGTCGAGGAGGGCCGGCGCATCACCCTGCGGCGGGGCGGGGCGCAGGGATTGCAAGCGATTGCGGAGCCGCTGGAGACGCCTTCCGAGGATCTCGCGCATGAGCGCTCGTTCCTTTCCGTTGAACGTCGAGGGCCACATCACACCATGTAAGCGGTGGTTCACCACACGTGCACGTTTCGCGTCACTGTCCGCTTGAAGCAGGTTCACACGGTTCGTGCGGTTTTCTTACGGGTCCATGAAACGTCCGTCGGGGGCGGTACGCGACCCGGGACCGCGCGGGGGACGGCTCTCGTCGATGGGGACGACGGACCGTGCCCGACGGTTCCCGTCGGGCACCGGGCTGCGCCAACTCTCCCCGGGTGCAACGGATTACGTACCCGGGTCGGCCGGCGGACTCGCCCAGTCGACCGCAAAAACCGTCTGCTTCCCGCTTTTTCCGGCCAAGTTCTAGCCCGGACCGAACAGTGAGTTGCCGCCCCACGGACACCAGGATTCCCACCTGGGCAATGCTGGACATCGCTCCTCGTGTGCGTGTAGATGTGGATTCATTGATAGCGGCGCAGCATGATCTGGGGGTTTGCGATGCTATATGGCGAATCGCACCAGCTGGAAAGGCGGACGCCATGAGCGCCCCGCATCTGCCGAAAGTGGCTGGAATCGATCCAGCCGTCACAGCGTCCCCGCACACTGTGGCGCCCACAACGGTGCCCACGGCCGTGTCCACACCGACGAGCCCGAGAACGGCCCACGCCCCGGCGCAGGGGCCCGCTGCGAGCTCGGTCATTCAGGACCGTCTCGCCGGCATGGTCTCCGACCTCACCACCCTCCACGAGCTCACCGAGCGGCTCGCCCGCGCCAGTGACCTCACCTCCTCCCTCCAGGAATTCCTGCGGGCGGGCGCGGCCCTCGTCGGCGCCCGGCGCGGGCTGATCGTCCTGGAGCCCTCCGACGGACTCGGCCCCACCACCACGATCGGCCTCGGGCTCGGCCACGCCGACCTCGGCCACATCGAGACGGTGCCGCGCAGCGCCACCTCCTACGGCCGCATCCTCGACGGCCTGCCCGACGCACACGGCGGCTCGGAGTTCCTTCCCGAGCCCGGCACCACGCCCGGCACCGGTGCCGGCGGGTACACCACACCCGTCGACCCCCGCCACCGCGAGGTCGCCGCCCGCCTCGGCTACGCCGCCAGCTACGCGCTGCCGCTGACTGCCGAAGCCACCGGCCGGCTCGGCGCCGCCGTCTGGCTCTACGACGAACAGGCCGAGCCCAACGACCGCCAGCGCGACCTGGCCGGGCTGTACGTCCGGCACGCCGCCGAGCACCTGGCCCGGATGCTGGAGGTGGAGCGCGCCCGCGCCGGCCTGGCCACCATCGCCGAGGAACTGCTGCCCAGCCGGCTCCCCCGGATCTCCGGGGTCCAGCTCGCCGCCCGGCACCACACCGGCCCGCACGGCGGAGGCGACTGGTACGACGCGCTGCCGCTGCCGGAGGGCGCCCTCGGCCTGGCCGTGGGCTCCGTCACCGGCTCGGGACCGAGCGCCGTCGCCGCGATGGGCCGGCTGCGCGCCTCGCTGCGGGCGTACGCCGTCATGGAGGGCGAGGACCCCGTCGCCGTCCTCTCCGACCTGGAGCTGCTGCTGCGCCTGACCGAGCCCGCGCGCTCGGCGACCGCCCTCTTCGCCTACTGCGAGCCCGCGGGCGGCCCGAACGCGAACGGCCCGGCGAGGAAGCTCATCCTGGCGGGGGCCGGGCACACCCCGCCGCTGCTGATCGGCGAGCGGCGCACCGAGTACGTGGAGACCACCCTCTCCGCGCCGCTCGGAATGCTGTCCTGCTGGGAGGCTCCGAGCGTGGAGATCGAGCCCGCGCCCGGAGAAACGGTGCTGCTCTACACCGACGGCCTGCTCCGGCGCACCGGGGACCCGATGGACCGGGCGTACGCGCGGCTGCACGCCGCCGCCGCGGGGATCCCCCGTAGCGCCCGCGAGGACCCGGCCGCCATCTGCGACCACATCCTGCGCACGGTGCTGCCGGACGGCGAAGGGGACGGCCCGGCGGCACCGGCGGACGCCTCGGAGGACATCGTGCTGCTCGCGGCCCGGTTCGAGTGACGAGGCGATGAGGTGACGAGGGCGGGGCGACGAGCAGCGGGGCGATGAGCGGCGGGGCGTGTGACGGTGTGGCCGGGTTTAGCTGATTTGTCACACGACCCGTCGGGGGGCGTCCGCTCACACATACGATGGATGAGGTCCATACCCGGTCCGTGTCCGTCGTACTGAGGAGAAGACGTGGCTGACGAGCTCACCCCGGAGACCCCGGAAGAAGAGCAGCCCAAGAAGAAGCACAAGCAGCGCAAGAACGGGCTGTACCCGGGTGTCAGCGAGGAGCTCGCCGCGAGCATGCGCACGGGCTGGGCAGACACCGAGCTGCGCGGACTGGAGCCGATCGCCCAGGCCTCGCACACCGCCGCCCGCCGCTCCGCACTGTCCCGGCGCTTCCCCGGTGAGCGCCTCGTCGTCCCCGCCGGACGGCTGAAGACGCGCTCGAACGACACCGAGTACCCCTTCCGCGCCTCGACCGAGTACGCGTACCTCACCGGCGACCAGACCGAGAACGGCGTCCTGGTCCTGGAGCCCGCGGGGGAGACCGGCCACCACGCCGCCGTCTACCTGCTGCCCCGCTCCGACCGCGAGAACGGCGAGTTCTGGCTCTCCGGCAGCGGCGAGCTGTGGGTCGGCCGCCGCCACTCCCTCACGGAGGCCGAGCAGCTCCTGGGCATCCCGGCCAAGGACGTGCGCAAGCTCCCCGAGGAACTGGCCGAGGCCGAGGGCCCGGTCCGTACCGTGCGCGGCCACGACTCCGTCATCGAGACCGCTCTGACCGACAAGGTCACCAAGGAGCGCGACGAGGAACTGCGCGTCTACCTCTCCGAGGCCCGCGCCGTGAAGGACGCCTTCGAGATCGGCGAGCTGCAGAAGGCCGTCGACTCCACCGTCCGCGGCTTCGAGGACGTCGTGAAGGTGCTCGACAAGGCGGAGGCCACCTCCGAGCGCTACATCGAGGGCACCTTCTTCCTGCGCGCCCGCGTCGAGGGCAACGACGTCGGCTACGGCTCCATCTGCGCCGCCGGCCCGCACGCCTGCACCCTGCACTGGGTCCGCAACGACGGCGACGTCCGCTCGGGCGACCTGCTGCTGCTCGACGCCGGTGTGGAGACGCACTCCCTCTACACCGCCGACGTCACGCGCACGCTGCCGATCAGCGGTGCGTACACCGACATCCAGCGCAAGATCTACGACGCGGTGTACGCGTCCCAGGAAGCCGGCATCGCGGCCGTCAAGCCGGGTGCGAAGTTCCGCGACTTCCACGACGCCTCGCAGCACGTGCTCGCCGAGAAGCTCGTCGAGTGGGGTCTGCTGGAGGGACCGGTCGAGCGCGTCCTGGAGCTCGGCCTGCAGCGCCGCTGGACCCTGCACGGCACCGGTCACATGCTCGGCATGGACGTCCACGACTGCGCCGCCGCGCGCACCGAGGCGTACGTCGACGGCACGCTGGAGCCCGGGATGTGCCTGACGGTCGAGCCCGGTCTGTACTTCCAGGCCGACGACCTGACCGTGCCCGAGGAGTACCGGGGCATCGGCGTCCGGATCGAGGACGACATCCTCGTCACCGAGGACGGCAACCGGAACCTGTCGGCCGGTCTGCCCCGCACCTCCGACGAGGTCGAGGCCTGGATGGCGCGGCTCAAGGGCTGACGCCACCGCTCGTACGCGCCGATGGGCGGCACCCTCCGCGGGTGC
>NZ_JBHXKA010000057.1:0-52193 GCF_042722885.1 Streptomyces sp. NPDC058401 | reverse complement strand
CGGTTTCCCGCGCGGGCGACGTCTTGCCCGGGCGTGCCCGGACCGGCTCAGCGTGTGGTCTTCGACCCGCGTTCGCCGGGCTTCTTCGGTACCCACGGGTGCACGGCGGTGGCCTCCTCGGGGGAGGGCTCGTCCATGGTCACGCGCCAGACGGCCTTGCCGTCCACGCTCGTGGCCCGGACCTGGATCTGCTTGATCTGGCCGGTCTCGTGCAGATAGAGCACGACCTCCTGCCGGAGCGAGCCCTCGTCGTAGAACTCCGCGGTCACCTTGCCCCGGGCTCCCTTGCCGAAGGCCGCGATCCAGTTTTCCGCGGTCTTCTCGGGGACGCCCCTGTCCTCTTTGTCGGCCACCAGCGAAGCCAGCTCGCCGACCTTGCCGTCGGCGATGCGCCACACCACCTGCTGGGTGATGCCCAAGGACCCCGTGGACGGGTAGCCGACCACGGCCAGCGGCGGGTGGCCGCCGTAGTCACCGGCGTACGCCACGTCTTCGGCATCGTGCGCCGAGGAGCAGGCGGTCAGCAGGCCGATGGCCATCGCCGAGAAGGCCACGACCCGCCAGGCCGGTCCCGGCCTCATCGAGAAGCCGTGCTGGGCATTGCTGACGACGCCCTGATTGTTGCCGGTCACGACCGCTGCGTGGTTGTACACACCGTTGTCCTTCTTCCAGGTGAAGAACAGGATGTCTCCAGGTCGATGATTGTACGGAACCGGTACGTGTGCCCGGAGTGGAAGTTCCACAGGCTCAGTCGTCGTGGTCTTGCACGCGGCTCGGGGTCTTCGCGACGATGGACGGGCAGTCCCCGTGCGACGTCCGACAGAAGGCGAACCAGTACGTGAGCGAGCAGACTCCCGCCGCCGCGGGCCCGAGTTTCACCCAGAACGTCTACGGCGGCACGGCCGCACAGGGCGTGAACGTGACCCAGAACATCGGGGTGCAGGCCGATCAACTGGCCGACCTCGTGCGGCAGCTGCGCGGTCTGGCGCCGACGCTTCCGCAGGCCGACCAGGAGGAGTTCCTGGTCGACGTGGAGGTGCTCGAGGACACCGAGCAGGCCCCGCGGGCGCGGCTGAGCGCCGGGCAGCGGATCATGCTCGCCCTGAACGCGGCCCCCGCCGCGCAGGCAGCCGTCGAGACGCTGGGTCAGGTGATCGGAGCGCTCGGAGGGTGAACCTCGCGGCGTCCCTCCGGGCCGGGTCGGTTCAGTCCTCGACGGTCGGGCCGACGAGCTTCTCCAACTCGGCCGTGACGGCCCGCGCGGCGGCCTGGTTGCCGGCACTGGAGAGCGAAGCCGTGATCCGCAGCCCGGCACTGAGCCGGTACTGCAGAGCCAGGCCGGAGTCCCTGAAGAAGCCGATGTCGGACAAGAAGTCTCTCCGTACCGCTGGTGGCAGCTGATCCGCATGGGTGACCAACTGCCACAGCAGACTGTCCGGATCCCCCGGTTCGAGGTCGCGCTGCGTGAGGTGCATGGCCTGCCCGGCCGTTCCGCCGTAGACGTTCTGGTTGAAGACCGGATGTGACTCTGCGGCGTTGCGCTCGCTCACGAATGCGCGCACCGCCTTTTGGGCGGACAGTACCGAGGGTATGGACGGATCCGTCCGGATGGACTCAAAGATGAACCTGAGGCCGTCCCTGACGGAATCGGCATCCCATCCGTGGAAGGGGATGTAGGCAACCTGCCCGTCGTTGTCCCAGAACGCCATGCCCGGAAGCTCTGACGATCTGATGTACCCAATGATGTCCGACAGCAGACCGACCGCGACGTACGCGTCCTCCTGCCCGGCCAACTGGTCCAGGCTCGGGTGGATATCGCAGAGATCGGCCGACAGCCGATCCAGGGCGCTCCAGTTGTCCGTGATGTACGACGCCAGCACCGGGTCTTCGCTCGAGTACAGAAAAATTGCGTGCAAGGGCACGTGGCGGTAGCGATGGACCTGATCCCGGCGCCTGTTGTCGGGCCGCCGTCGGGGGCGAAGGGGGAGGGAGAGGTTTTTCCAGCGGCTCCGCGCCTGCCCGTACCCCTGCCAGTCGGAGTCCGTCTTCAGGAGGACACGGAATCCCTCTCTCCACTTCCGTGAGAGCTCGCGATTCCCGCGAAGCGCACCTCCTTCGAATTCATCGACCAGTGCGAGGAGATGATCGATCGACTCATCTTCGATCGACCGGATCTCCGGATGGTGGCGCGACAGCCAATCCAGAAAACGAAGCATCGTGAAGCCCTGGACCGGATTCATGGAGTACCTCCTTCGCTGCACTCCGGTAACCGTACTCACGCCGACGGCCCGTAGTACCGGGATGCGGAGACTCCGGACACCAGCAACTCCACGAGCGCCAGCCCCTACGAGGGCTCGTCGGACTCCGATTGGCAACGACCCTTCCGAGGCGCGGGAGTTCGCTGCCCGGCAGGCCGGCGGAGTCGTCTACAAGCCGCTGTGGAACACGCCGTACACGGTTCACGGACGGGCGAACCCAGGTGTGGGTACGAGAAGTTCGCGCGGACGAGATCACCGAGGCCGTCATATATCGGTTGAGACGATACGCTCCGTCTTGCTATGGTGGCCGCATGGCTTTCTACTTCTTCCTCTGAGTCCGGGCACGGCCGACACCGCCGCTTCTGCTGCCCGTAGACACTTCGCACGCCCAGGGAAAGTCACATGCGCGACCGCGCCCGTACCCCTCGACCCGCTGCCGTGGCGCAGCTGTCCGTCAAGGAGGTCACCAAGGCCTATGCCACCCGGACCGTTCTCGACCAGGTCTCCTTCACCGTCCGCCCGGGCGAGAAGGCGGCCGTCATCGGCGAGAACGGCTCGGGCAAGTCCACCCTGCTGCGGCTGCTCGCCGCGGCCGAGGCGCCGGACGCCGGGGAGATCACCGTCAGCTTCCCCGGCGGCACCGGTCACCTCGCCCAGACGCTCGACCTCGACGCGGACCGCACCGTGCAGGACGCCGTCGATCGCGCGCTGGCCGAACTGCGCGACATGGAACGCCGGCTGCGCACGGCCGAGGAGCACCTCGGCGATGCCTCGGAGGAAGAACTCGCGGCGTACGGCGAACTGCTGATCGCGTACGAGGAGCGCGGCGGATACGAGGCCGATGCCCGAGTGGACGCCTCCCTGCACGGCCTGGGGCTCGCCGGGATCGGCCGCGCCCGGGTGCTCGGCTCGCTCTCGGGAGGCGAACGGTCGCGGCTCGCGCTCGCCTGCGTGCTGGCCGCCGCTCCCGAGCTGCTGCTCCTCGACGAGCCGACGAACCATCTCGACGCGGCCGCGGTGCGGTGGCTGGAGGAGCGCCTGCGCGCGCACCGCGGCACGGTCTTCGCGGTCACCCACGACCGCGGTTTCCTGGAGCGCATCGCCACCACGATCCTCGAAGTCGACCGCGATGCGCGCACGGTGCACCGGTACGGCGACGGCTGGGCCGGCTACCGCGCCGCGAAGGCCGCAGCCCGGCGCCGCGCGGAGCAGGAGTACGGCGACTGGCTTCAGGAGGTGGCCCGTACCGAGGAGCTGCTCGAAGCCGCAGGCAGGCGCCTGGCCGGCACCGGCAGGGATCCCGGTCAGGGCTTCGGCAAGCACCGCCGCTCGCACGAGGCGAAGCTCGGCGGGCAGGTCCGGTCCGTCCGGGAGCGGCTGGCACACCTGCGGCGCCACCCCGTGGCCGCACCGCCCGAGCCGCTGCGCTTCACCGCGTCGCCGGCCACCGCCGGCGGCGGGAGTGCGTCGGACCGTCCGCTCGCGGAGCTCGACGGCGTGGTCGTCGGCGATCGGCTGCGTCTGGACGGCTCGCTGGCGATCGCGCCCGGGCAGCGGCTGCTGGTCACGGGGGAGAACGGGGCGGGCAAGACGACACTGCTGCGCGTCCTGGCCGGTGACCTGGAACCGGATGCGGGCGCGGTACGCCGCCCCGCGCGGATCGGATACCTGCCGCAGGAGCTGCCGGCACGCTGTACGCGGCTTCCGCTGCTCGCCGCCTTCGCGGCCGGGCGGCCCGGGCTGCCGCAGGAGTACGCCGCACCTCTGCTCGCGCTGGGCCTGTTCCGCGAGGAGGACCTGCACGTCCCGGTCGCGGCGCTGTCGGCCGGCCAGCAGCGGCGTCTGCAGATCGCGAACCTGGTGACCCGTCCCGCGGACCTCCTCGTCCTCGACGAGCCGACGAACCACATCGCACTCGACCTGATCGGGGACCTGGAGGAAGCACTCGCGTCCTATCCGGGAGCGGTGGTCGCGGTCTCTCACGACCGCGACTTCGGCGAACGCTTCCGCGGGGTGCGGCTGGAGCTCCACGACGGCCGGGTGCGCTGACCTGGATACGGCCGTTGGTGGTTCGCGGCCCTGCGGCACTCGGCCGGCCGGGCGATTGCGCGCCACAGCCGAGCGCCGGCGTCGTTGCACCTACATGACCGATTTCATGGTGCAGATCTCCGCCGACTGGCTCGCCCGCGTGTTCCTCTCGCTCCGCCGCGGCACATCCGAGGATGCGCACGAGCTCGCGGGTGAGCTGCAGCCCTTCACCGAAAAGCCCGGCCAGCGGGTACCGGTCCCGAGAACGACGGTCCTGCGTACGGAACTCGCGCTGCGCCGCGAAATCGAAGCCGCCCGCGAGCACACCCGACGCGCGGAGCTGTCCGAACAGGCCGATTACCTGGTCAAGAGCCGCCTGGTCGGCTGACCGATCCGAATGCCTGGCAGCGGAACGCCGGCGCCACACCAGCCGAAGAGCCCCCGAAGAACGGCAAGGCGGGCAAGATCGCGTTCGGCGTGACCGGCGGCGTCCTCGCCATCGGCGTGCTCGCCTCTCTCGGCTCCACTGGAAAGGGCAGTGAACCTGCGGCGGCAGAACTCCGCCCCGCCCCCGCCCCCACCCCCACTCCCTCCTGGACCCCTTCCAAGAGGCCTGAGCTGGAAACCCCTACGAGCCGTGCCGCCGTGGCCTGTGTCCTGTCTCGTCGAAGTTCGGCCCGTCTTGGTGAAGTTCGATCGACGGCACCAGTCAGGCCGGGTGCAGTACAGCCATGGCGATCTCACGCACGCGGTCCCGCGTGATCCCGGTGCGCTGTTCGACGGCGAGCGGGTGGTCTGTGGGCTCCAGCTCGATCAAGGGCCTTTTGCCGACCGGTCGCGTGTGGGCGTTGGTCTTGAGGTTGGTGGTGCCCTCCGAATAGAGGGCGAGCTCGGTGCTGAGCCAGCCGAAGTACGGCTTCTCGGCATCGCGGTGCTCCGCGTTCCGCACCTCTAGGGCGCGGGCGAAATCGTCCCTGCTCAGAGAGACCCAGACGCCCCAGGAGAAGACGTCCTGGCCGCCGATGACAGGTATCTCGATCAGGCCCTTGATGAAGAAGTGCTGGCCCTTGACCACGCACTGGTCGGGCGACAGCATGCTGTCCGGATCGCCCTCGAAGCTGGGCTCCCAGACGTCCGGGGCCGTGATCGAGTAGCTCATGGGGAGCTCTGCGTGGTGGTCGCCGCAGCATGAGCACGTGAAACCGAGATCGTTAGACATGGCGCGAGCCTAGCGACCACCGGCACGTGAATACCCCGGGCCGTGCAACAGTCACTGGTGGCACGCTGCCGCCATCGGCCCGGCCGGCGCCGGTGTTGGGCCTGGTGTGGCTACGGGGCGCGGTGGACGCGGGCCAGGACGAGGACCGTGTCGTCGGTGGGTGGGGTGGGCAGCAGGGTGGTGAGGATGTGGTCGGCCATCGGTTCCAACGGGCCCGGGGAGCGGCGTAGTTCGACGCGCAGGGCTTCCAGGCCGGTGTCGATGTCCCGGCCGCGTGCCTCGATGAGGCCGTCGGTGTAAAGGGCGAGGGTCGCGTTCGCGGGGAGTTCGGTCTCGGCCGTCCGGAAGGGGAAGCCGCCGACGCCGAGGGGGACTCCCAGGACTTCGTCGAGCGTCTCCACCGTGCCGTCCGGCCGGAGCAGCAGGGGCGGGGGATGGCCGGCGCTGGCCATGCGGGCGCGGCCGCTCTTCGGGTCGTAGACGAGGTACAGGCACGTCGCCAGCTCGATGCCCGTCTCCTGGGCGCACGCGTCGAGTTCGGCGAGCAGGTCGGCGGGATCGCCGTCGTGCCCGGCCAGGGCCTTGGTGGTGATGCGGAGGCGGCCCATCGCGGCGGCGGCCGATACGCCGTGCCCCATCACGTCGCCCACCACGAGGGCGACCCGGCCGTCGGGCAGGCCGATCACGTCGTACCAGTCGCCGCCGACCTCGGTGATGCGGCTGCCGGGTATGTACCGGTGGGCCACCTCCACGTAGGGGCTCGTCGCCAACGCGCTGGGCAGCAAGGCCCGTTGGAGGGTGAGCGCGATGTTCTGGACGCGGCTGTACAGCCGGGCGTTGTCCAGGCAGATCGCCGCGCGCGAGGCGAGCTCGCCGGCGAGGCTGACGTCGTCCTCGGTGAAGGCCGGCCGGTCGGCGGACCGGCCGAACATGGCGATGCCCTGGACGGTGCCCCTGGCGATGAGCGGGGCGACGAGGACGCAGGCGAGCCCGCTCTCGGCCAGGAGCCGCGCGCGCGACTCGATGAGGACGGTCCGGGCCAGGAACTGCTCGTTCACCACGGCGGAGACGGCCCGGCCGCTCCGCAGCATGTCGTGGATGACGGAGCCGGGCGGATACCGCACCGTCTCCACCCCGCTCACGAGCTCGGTGGCCGGCGGAGGCAGGATCGTCCCGGAGGCGATCCGGCGGGTGATCAGCGGCAGCGCCGGATCAAACTCCGCCGACTCGTCCATCCACTCCACGACTTCGACCACGGCGCCGTCGCAGAAGTCCGGCATCGACGCGTCGACCAGCTCCCGGGCCGTGAGGTTCACGTCCAGGGTGGTCCCGATGCGCGTGGAGGCCCCGTCGAGCAGGGAGAGCCGCCGGCGGCTGGCGGTGGCTTCCAGGATGGCCTGCTCCCGGTCGGTCACGTCCACCAGCAGCCCACCCACTCCGGGGCGCGAACCGGCCGCCCGGCTCAGCGGGAAGAAGCTCACCGACCGCACTTGGTCGCGGTCCGGATGCCCCCGCGGGCGCATGCCCACCAGCATCCCCACGACCGGCGGCCCGCCCAGGGCGACGGCCCGGAGCATCCCGCGGAACTCGCCGCCGTCGGACATGATCATGATCTCGTCCACGGGCCGCCCGAGGTGCGAGGCGATCGGGAGGCCGTCCATATCGGCGAGCGCCTGGTTCAGGTGGACGTACCGGAGGTCCGGGTCGAGCATGACCAGACCGATGGGGCAGGTCTCGAAGAGGGCGTCGAGGAAGGCGAGGTTGGTCTTGACCCGGTCGAGCTCGTCGCTGCGGCTCGCCAGGACCATCACCACCGAACGCCCTCCGGCCCCCCTCATGGAGAAGGCCCGGAAACCGCACTCGAAGTCCCTGCCGTCACGATGCCGCGCCGTCAGCCGGCCCCTCCAGTACCCGAGGGTCCGGCCCCGCTCCGCGAGCCGGGCGCAGGCATCGGAGGCGCTCCGGGGCCCGTCGGCGAAGAGGAGGGCGCCGGGCCTCGACAGGACCGCGGCGGATTCGTACCCGAAGAGATCCCGCGCACCAGGGCCCCAGTGGCAGACGAGGTCGGCCTCGTCCATGCCGAAGACGGCCACGGGCACGTGCTCCAGCATCGCCCCCGGCTCGGACCAGAACGGGCCGTGCGTCTCCTCGCCCCCCGGCAGAGCCGATGGCACGAGACGTCCCCTTCCACCCGCCGTTGCCTCCAGTATGCGGGCCCCCTCACGAAGGCACCCGCGTTATTCCCCGGGCGGGGGGTGGTGAAGATCACGGTCCGTAAGGCCCTGGCTACGGTCGCGTAGGTCATGATCCGCGGTGAAGTATGGGCTCCCGTGGCAGCGACGACGACTTCCAAGACCAAGACCATTGGCTCGTACGCGGCGCTCGGGGACAGCTTCACCGAGGGCGTGGGGGACCCGGGACCGGGGGACACCTTCCTCGGCTGGGCGGACCGGCTGGCCGTCCTCCTGGCCGACCGGCGCGAGGAGCAGCACGAGCACCGGCACGAGCGCCAGCATGAGCAGCCGTACGCGGAACAGCGAGAGTCCGCCGCTTCCGGAGGGTTCCGCTACGCGAACCTGGCCGTACGGGGCCGGCTGCTGGACCAGATCGTGGCCGAGCAGGTCCCCCGGGCCAAGGAGCTCGCTCCGGACCTGGTGACCTTCTGCGCGGGCGGCAACGACATCATCCGGCCCGGCAGCGACCCGGACGCCGTGGCCGAACGGTACGAGGCGGCCGTGCGCGACCTCACCGGATCCGTCGGCCTGGTGGTGATCACCACTGGCTTCGACACGCGCGACGTGCCCGTCCTCAAGCACATGCGGGGCAAGATCGCGACGTTCAGCGCGCACGTCCGGTCCATCGCCGACCGGTACGAGTGCCCCGTGCTCGACCTCTGGTCGCTGAAATCCATCCAGGACCGGCGGGCCTGGGACGGAGACCGGCTCCACCTCTCGCCCGAAGGGCACACCCGGGTGGCCCTGCGCGCCGCCCAGGTGCTCGGCCTCGACACGCCGGCCGATCCGGACCAGCCCTGGCCGCCGATGCGGCCGCGCGGGTCGGTGGACACCACCCGCGACAACATCCACTGGGCCCGCGAGCACCTCGTGCCGTGGATCGGCCGCCGGCTGCGCGGGGAGTCCTCCGGGGACCACGTACAGGCCAAGCGGCCGGACCTGCTGCCGCTGTAGGGGCGGCGTGCGGGCCCTGCGCAGGCGGCCCTGCGCAGGCCCTGCGCAGGTGGCGCGGGGCGGCGCGGGGAGCGGCCGGGGCGCGTTCGGAGGCGCCGAACGGAATCCTTGGGGGGTGTCACGCGTTGGGATGGTGGTAACCATGAGAACGCACTGCCCGCACCCCCCACACTGGAGGCGCCTTGACCGGCTCCCGTCCCTTGCGTCCACGGCTGCGCGCACTGCGGCCCGAAGCCTTTGGCGCGGACCCGTCCGGTGCCCGGCTGGAGCGGATCCTGCGTTCGCCGAACTTCGCCGAAGGGATCTTCCAGAACCCGGCCGGCACCCGGACCAGACCCTCCGGGTCCATGGCCGAGTTCGCCAAGATCTACTTCCACAAGGAGCAGCGGCTCCGGCGTAGCCCCGGCGCCCCCATCCCGGTCTACCCGACGACCCTCGCGGAGCTCGCGAAGCCCCCGATCAGCGGTCTGCGGCTGACCTGGATGGGCCATTCCAGCGTGCTCGCCGAGATCGACGGCCGCCGGGTGCTCTTCGACCCGGTCTGGGGCGAGCGCTGCTCCCCCTTCCCCTTCGCCGGGCCCAAGCGCCTGCACCCGGTACCCGTACCGCTGGCGGCGCTGGGCCAGGTGGACGTGGTGGTGATCTCGCACGACCACTACGACCACCTCGACCTGCCGACGATCAAGGCCCTGGCCGGTACGGACACGGTCTTCGCCGTCCCGCTGGGCGTCGGCGCGCACCTGGAGCGCTGGGGAGTCCCGGCCGGCCGGCTGCGCGAGCTCGACTGGAACGAGAGCACCGAGGTCGCCGGACTCTCGCTCACCGCCACCCCGGCCCAGCACTTCTGCGGGCGCGGCCTGCGCAACCAGCAGTTCACCCTGTGGGCCTCGTGGGTCGTCGCGGGCGAAGAGCACCGGGTCTACCACAGCGGGGACACCGGCTACTTCCCCGGCTTCCAGGAGATCGGTGCGGCGCACGGGCCCTTCGACGCCACGATGATCCAGATCGGTGCGTACTCGGAGTTCTGGACCGACATCCACATGACGCCCGAGGAGGGCGTGCGCGCCCACCTCGACCTCCAGGGCGGCGCCGCGCGCGGCACGATGCTGCCGATCCACTGGGGCACCTTCAACCTGGCCCCGCACCCGTGGGACGAGCCGGGGGAAGGCACGGTCACCGCGGCCGAGGGGGCCGGCGCGGCGATCGCCCTGCCGGTGCCGGGGCAGCCGTTCGAGCCGGGTGCGGCGGACGCGCCGAGCGCGCCGTGGTGGCGGCCCTTCGTGGCCGCGGGCTCGCCCCTGCCGCCCGCACCGGCCCGGCCCGTCACGGCCGCCCGGCCGGCCGCCGTGACCCGCGAGGAGCCGGAGGCGGTCGGCTCCTAGGAGCCCGTCCGGCCGACGGCCGGAAACCACGCGGAGCGGATCCTCCCCGTACCGGGAAGATCCGCTCCGCGGCATTTCCGGCCGCGGCCCGGGAACCACCGCGTGCGTCCGTGCCGCACCCATCCAGGCACGGCGCCCACCCCTCGGTGCAGCCGCCCGAGGAGGGTGAACCGCCCCCGGTGGGCAGCCGGTGGGGCAGGCGGGGACCGAGGTGCGGGCGGGGGCTCCGGGAGGAGGCGCGTGCCCGTGGAGAGCCGGGGCGTGCGCGCTCCCGGCGCATTCGGGCTGTCGTACGAGCGCTCCATCGGGAGCGGGAAGCACCCGGGCGAAGTTCCCCAACTGGCCGTCCTGGGGCCGAGCGTGCGGTCTAGCGTGGGTATCCGGTGATCAACACCGGATCCCGGGAAGCCCTGGGGCCGGGCCCCACCTACCGAGGACGACGATGTCCGGACTCCGCGCCGCCCGCCACTCCCCGTCGAGACATGCCGTCACCGGTCCCGCTCGGCAGATACGGCCCCAGCTGATCCGCGCCGCCCTGCTGCCCACGCTCGCCGCCGGGCTCAGCGGGGCCGCCGCGGTGCTCTTCGCGCTCCAGCTCGGCGGCGGCGCGGGCGACCGCGACCCCCGCCTGTGGCCGGTGCTCAGCGGCTGCGCCCTGCTCTTCGCGGGCGCGCTCGCGGCCGCCCTGCTCGGGGCCCAGCGCGCGGCCAAGACCGTGCGCGACCGCTGCGAGGCGCTGCGCCGCTCCAGCGTCCGCGGACGCCAGGAGCTGCACACCACCGCCGACCGGCTGGAACGCGGAGAGCTGCCCGCCCGCCCGGTGCGCGGCGGGCCGGCCGGGCCGTCCTTCGGCCCCGAGACGGCGGGAGTCGACGAGTTCTGGCTGCTCGCCCAGGAACTGCGCGGCGCCCGCGAACAGGCCCACGCCACCCTGGTCCGCCTCGGCGGCCCCGTCGCGCCCTCCGACAGCGACCGCAAGGTCGAGGTCTTCGTCAACCTCGCACGCCGCCTCCAGTCCCTCGTACACCGCGAGATCTCGCTGCTGGACGACCTGGAGGACACGGTCGAGGACCCCGACCTGCTCAAGGAGCTCTTCCACGTCGACCACCTCGCCACCCGGATCCGGCGCCACGCGGAGAACCTCGCGGTGCTCGGCGGAGCCGCCTCGCGCCGCCAGTGGACCCGGCCCGTCGACCTGAGCGAGGTACTGCGCTCCTCGGTCGCGGAGGTCGAGCAGTACACCCGGGTCAAGGTGGTGCCCCCCGCGGGCGGTTCCGTACGCGGCCACGCCGTCGCCGACGTCGTGCACCTGCTGGCCGAACTCGTCGAGAACGCCACCGTGTTCTCCGCCCCCGACACCGATGTCGTGGTGCGCGCGGAGCGGGTCACGGCCGGGATCGCGGTCGAGGTGGAGGACCGGGGCCTCGGCATGCCGCCCGAGGAAGCGCACCGGATGAACGCCCTGCTCGGCGACCCCGACCAGATCAGCGTCCGGAACCTGCTGGCGGACGGGCGCATCGGCCTGTTCGTCGTCTCGGCCCTGGCCCGCAGGCACGGGATCGCCGTCGAACTCAAGTCGAACATCTACGGCGGGGTGCTCGCCGTACTGGTCCTGCCCCAGGAGCTGCTGGGGGCCGAGGCGCCGAGCGCGGCCGACGCCCTCGGCGGCTCCCGGGCCACCGCCTGGGGGACCGGCGAGGGGACGGCCGCGCCGCGGCTGGAGCCGGTACGGATGCCCCTGCCCGGGCCGGAGCCCGCCGCGGCCCCGCCGGTGGTCATGGCGTCCACGGTCATGGCACCCGCGGCCCCGCCACCGGTGCGGACCGGGATGGCGCCGGCGGCGCCGGCCGCGCCGACGCTCTCCGCCGTACCGGCCGCCCGGGACGGCGGGGATCGGCCCCCGCTGCCCCGCCGGCGGGCCCAGGAACACCTCGCGCCCCAGCTGCGCGAGGCGCCCGTACCCCGCCCGGTCGGCGCCGAGGGCGCGGAGCGGCCCGTACACGACCCCGGCCTGATGGCCGCCTTCCAACGGGGCTTCGGCCTCGCCCAGTCGGAGCACCAGACGTGACCCCGGCCTCTCACCCGACAGCGAAGGAGCGCACCCCCATGGGCGGCGAAGTGGCGACCACGACCAGTCGGCTCTCGGACCTCGACTGGCTGCTCAGCGGCCTGGTCCAGCGCGTGCCGTACACGCGCAGCGCGGTCCTGCTGACCGCCGACGGGCTCGTCACCTGCGTGCACGGGCTCGACGCCGACAGCGCCGACCACCTGGCGGCCCTCGCCTCCGGGCTGTACGCGCTGGGCCGCAGCGCCGGGTCCCGGTTCGCGGAGGGCGCCGAGGTCCGGCAGGTGGTGGTCGAGCTCGACAGCGCCCTGGTCTTCGTCTCGGCGGCCGGATCCGGCACCTGCCTGGCCGTACTGGCCGACCGGGAGGCCGACGCGGGCGTGCTCGGCTACGAGATGGCCATGCTGGTCAAGAGCGTCCGCCCGTACCTGGCGGCCCCGCCGAGGCGGCCCGCCGCCGACGTGGAGCGATGAGGGCCCGCGCGAGGGGGGCAACGGCACCGGGGGGAGCGCGCGATGCGCCGTGGCTGGACGATTCGGCGGGCCGGGTCATCCGCCCGTACACCGCGAGCGGCGGGCGGACCCGGTCGTCCGTCGCCCTCGACCTGCTGTCACTGGTGACGGCGACCGGAGTGCGCCCGCGGGCGCCGCTCGGCGCCGAGCACGCCCTCGCGCTGCGGCTGTGCGCGGGCTCGGCGGCGGTCACCGTCGCCGAGGTGGCGGGACACCTGGGGCTGCCGGCCGTCGTGGTCAAGGTCGTCCTCGGCGACCTGATGGAACACGGGGCCGTCACGGTACGGGCGCCGTGCTTCCCGACCGGCGGCTCCTTCGCCGACGACGACCAGTCCCTGCTCCGGGCGGTGCTCGATGGCCTGCGCAAACGGCTCTGAGCGGCCCGCCCGCGGATCCTCCGCGACCCTGAAGGTCCTGGTCGCGGGCGGGTTCGGGGCGGGCAAGACCACCTTCGTGGGCGCGGTGAGCGAGATCGAGCCGCTGAGCACGGAGGAACTGCTGAGCGGGCTGAGCGAGGCCGCCGATCCGCTCGACGGGGTCGAGACGAAGACGACCACGACCGTGGCGCTGGACTTCGGCCGGATCACCCTGGACGAGCGCCACGTGCTCTACCTCTTCGGCACCCCCGGCCAGCAGCGCTTCTGGTTCCTGTGGGAGGAGCTGTGCGCGGGCGCGCTGGGGGCGGTGGTGCTCGCCGACACCCGCCGCCTCGCCGACTGCTTCCCCGCCGTGGACTTCTTCGAGCGGCGGGGGATCGGCTTCGTCGTCGCCGTCAACGAGTTCGCCGGCGGGCACCGCTACGCCCCCGACGAGGTACGGGACGCCATGGGGCTCGGCCCGGAGGTGCCCGTCGTTCGCTGCGACGCACGCCTGCCGAGCTCCGGAACGGGGGTGCTGGCAACGCTGGTCCAGCACCTGCTCCATCCGTGGAGTCCATGACGTCCATTAAGTCCATGAAGTCCATGCAGCCATCAAGTCTATGCAGTCCATGCAGTCCATGAGGTCCGCGCGGCGCGCGGAGCGACGTGATGTGGGGGAGACACCATGACCTACTACGAATCGACCGGACACCTGCTGCTCACACCGGTGGACCGGGAGGCACCCGCACGCGTGCTGCGACTGCGTGAACTGGGTCTGGGGGAGCGGGCGGACGGTGAGCTGGACGCCTTCGCCCGGCGGGTCGCGGACGAGCTCGCGACTCCGTACGCGGGCATCAACTTCATCAGCGAGGAACGGCAGTTCTTCGCCGGCCTGCACCACACGCCCGACGCACCGGCGAGCGGCTATCCGGCGCGGGCCCTGCCCCGGGACCACGGCTACTGCCCCCACGTGGTGGTCCGGCGGCGCGCGCTGGTGCTGGAGGACGTACGGGACTTCGCGCGCTTCGCGGGCAACGCCGTCGTGGACGAGAGCGGGGTGCGGTCCTACGCGGGCGCACCGCTGACCGACCGGCGCGGGATCGTCCTGGGGACGGTGTGCGCGGTGGACGTGGTGCCGAGGCGCTGGGGGCTGACGGGGCTCGCGACGGTGAAGGCGCTGGCGGCGGAGCTGGTGGAGCTGGTGCACGACCGGGAGGACCGCGCGGCCCGGGGGTGAATGTCAGTGCCCGGGTCTACGGTCGGAGACGAGGACGGCACCGGAACGGACCGGACCGGCCCGGAGCGGACCGGAGAGGAGTCGGGGGATGGCCACGACGGCGGAGGACGTCCGGAACATCGCGCTGTCGCTCCCGGACAGCAGCGAGAAGCCCGCCTGGGGCATGCCCACCTTCAGGGTGGGCGGCGGAGCGAACGGGAATTCGGGGCAGAGCGCGAAGACCGGGAAGACCGGGAAGATCTTCGCGGCGCTCGCCGACGACGACACCTCGATCGGGGTGAAGTGCCCCCGTGAGGACCGCGAGGAGCTGATCGCGGCGGAGCCGGAGAAGTTCTTCATACGGCCGGGCCACGACGACAACTACGCCTGGATCCGGGTCCGGCTGGCGGCGGTGGAGGACGCGGCGGAGCTGCGCTCGATCCTGACCGACTCCTGGCTCCAGGCGGCCCCCAAACGCCTGGCGGCGGCCCATCCGGAACTGGACCGCCGAGGGCCGCGGGGGCCCGTCACCGCGGAGTGAAGGCCGCGATCCGGGCGCGCAGCGCGGCCGGGTCGAGTCCGTGGGCCGCGGTGTGCTCGTCGGCCGTGCCGTAGCGGCGCAGCTCGGCCCGGCCGACGCCGAGGCCGAGCACCCGGTGCGGGACCGCTTCGAGTGCCTGGTTCGCGGCGGCCGTGGAGGTTCCGGCGAGGTAGGGCTCGACCAGCACCACGTCGGCCGGGCCGTACCCGACGGCGGCGCGCAGCGCCGCGTCGTCGAAGGGCCGCACGGTCGGCGCGTACAGCACGCTCACCTCCATGCCCTCGGTCGCGGCGAGGACGTTGTCGAGCAGCGGCCCGACGGCGACGACGACGCCCGCGCGGCCCTCCCGTACGGTCTGGAAGCCCAGGCCCGGGACGGGACGGGCCGTGCTGTTCGACTGGGCGGAGAGCCGGACGTAGACCTTGTCGTCCCCGGCGGCGTAGGCGTGGCGCAGCAGCGCCTCGGCCTCGTCGGGGTGGCCGGGGACGTGCACGGTCCAGCCGTCCAGGGTGTCCAGCAGGGCCACGTCCCCCGGCGCCATGTGGGTGAACCCGCCGGCCGGCCAGTCGTAGCTCGCGCTCGCGCTGACGAGCACCCCGCCCGTGCCCTGGTGCCCGAAGTCGAGCTTGACCTGCTCGAAGGGCCGCTCCACGAGGAAACTGGCGAAGGTGTGCACCACCGGGCGCAGCCCCGTGAGGGCCAGACCGCCGCCCACGCCGATCAGCAGCTGCTCGCGGATGCCCACGTTGATCACCCGGTCCGGATGGCGGTCCTGGGCGGGCCGGAAGCCGTCCATGGTGATCTCGGCCAGCACGACGGCCAGCCGGGGATCCTCGTCGAGTGCACGCGATGTGACGGAAATGAATCGTTCGCGCATGGTGTCCATGTCTCCCCCTCGGAGGCGGTTGGTGCTCGGCCGCTGCTTCTTCGGTACTTCTTCGCTGCTTCTTCAGTGCTTCTTCTCGACCCGGGCGACCACGGCGTGCGGCCGGCCCGGATGAGGTGCGGTGTACGCCGTGTGCAGCGCCGCGTGGTCCCGGCCGTCCACGGTGACCGCCGACCAGCCGGCGGCCTCGAACCGGGAGCCGATGCCGCCCCGCCAGCCGTGGGTCGCGGAGTCGTTGTCGATCACGATCGTGTGCAAGCGCTCCAGACCGGCCGAGCCGGCGTACGCGATCGCCTCGTGGTTGCTTCCCTCGTCCAGCTCGGCGTCCCCGATGAGCACCCACACCGCCGGGTCGGTGAGCCCCTGGGCCCGCAGTCCGAGGGCGCTCCCGACGGCGAGCGGCAGCCCGTGCCCGAGCGAGCCGCTGCCGATCTCCACTCCGGGGATCAGGGTGCGGTCCGGGTGGTGCCCGAGGGGCGAGTCGTACGCGCCGAACCCGCTGAGCCAGTCGACGGGGAAGAACCCCTTGGCGGCGAGGACGGCGTAGTACGCCATCGGCCCGTGCCCCTTCGACAGCAGGAACCGGTCCCGCCCCGGATCCCCGGCGCTGCCGGGCCCGACCCGCAGCACCCGGTCGTAGAGCACCCACAGCGCGTCGAGCGTGGAGGTGGCGGCGGGACCGTGCTTCTCGGCCCCGGTCATCAGGGCCATGAGCCCGCCCAGGTCTTCGTGGCGGAACCCGGCTTCCGCGGCTGCTGTCCGTGTCATGGATCGATCGTGCAACCTCAAGCCCACTTGAGGTCAACCACCACCGGACGGACCTTCGCACCGCCCCCGCCCCCGCCCCCGCCCCCGCCCTCGCCCCGCCCTCGCATCAAAGGTGCGCGCGAGCACCTCCGGAAGTGCGGTATCGTTCTCCTGCGCGTTCAACCAGGGGAAACCCCAGGTCAACGCGCATCGGGACGTGGCGCAGCTTGGTAGCGCACTTGACTGGGGGTCAAGGGGTCGCAGGTTCAAATCCTGTCGTCCCGACTTTGCTTCATGCAGGTCGGAGGTCGTCTTCTCAGAAATGGGAAGGCGGCCTTTCGTGCGTTCGGGGCCGCACCGGTCGCCATGTGGCCGCCTCCGCGCCCTGGATGACCGACCGGGATCCGGAGTCCCACGGTCCGCATCTTCTGGGTGATCGACCACTGAAACGGGACCGTGCCCGGGTGTTACGTTCGCTGCGGCCGGGGCGATCCCCTGGCCCCACACGCCCTCGGCTACTGCGGGTCTTGGGGCGTGCCAGGCTTCCGGCGGGGGCTGGGCGGGCAGTGGTTGCCTGCCTGGCCCCCGCCTGCGTTCCCCGCCCCTGCGGTCAGAGTTCGACGAGGGTGATCTCGGTGGCCTTGAGGCTGGCCCAGATCTCGGTGCCGTCGGCCAGAGCCAGGTCGGCGGCGGCCTGCGGGGTGATCTCGGCGATCAGGTCGGGGGTCCGCTCCGAGGTGATCAGGATGCGCAGGCGACTGCCGACGACGGTGATCTCGCGTACGACGCCCTGTCACACGTTGCGTGGGCTGCCAGTCGGCTCCTCCCGGTGCAGGGAGACCGACTCCGGCGCGATGATCGCGAGGGCTTGAGCGCCCTCGGGGATCGGGTCGGCGGCGATGAGGATGCCGCCGGTGGCCAGGGTGAGGCCTTCGCGGGTGGCGGTGCAGGGCCAGGCGTTGCGGCCGAGCATCCGGGCCACCCACGGGGAGCGGGGATGCCGGGTGACCTCGGACGGGGTCGCGTCCTGAAGGGTGCGGCCCTCGGAGAGGACCAGGACCCGGTCGGCCAGCGACACCGCCTCGACGGGGTCGTGGGTGACGATGAGGCAGACCCCGCCGAAGCCGGCCAGGTGGCGGCGCAGGGTGTGCCGTACATGCGCACGGGTGGTCTGGTCGAGGGCGGCGAGCGGCTCGTCGAGGAGCAGCAGGCGGGGCCGGGCGGCGAGCGCACGGGCCAGGGCGACGCGCTGGGCCTGGCCGCCGGAGAGTTCGCCGGGTTTGCGGTGGGCGAGGTGTCCGACGCCGAGCTGGTCCAGCCAGCGGTGAGCTTCGGCGCGGGCTGCGGCCTTCGGCATGCCGTGGGCGCGGAGCCCGTAGGCGGTGTTGGCGAGGGCGTTGAGGTGGGGGAAGAGCGCGCCGTCTTGGGGGACCCAGGCGACCTTGCGTTTGTGCGGGGGCAGTGTGGTGACGTCGAGGTCGCCCAGCTTCAGTGCGGCGTGGGCGCGCGGGGTGAGGCCGAGCAGGGCCCGTAGGAGGGTGGTCTTGCCTGCGCCGTTCTCGCCGACGACGGCGATGGTGGTGCCGGGTTCGGCGTCGAGGGTGAGCTCGTTGAAGCCGGTGACCTCGGCGTGCAGCGGCCAGGGCTCGGTCTTGGGGAGCGGGACGGGCGGTTCGGTGGTGGCCAGGACCGCGGCGGCCGGCTCCGGCTTGGAGGAGCCGGTACGGGGACGGCCGACGGAGCCGGTCCACCTGCCGCGCAGGCCGACCAGGACGGCCATGGCGATGGCCAGCAACAGCAGCGAGACGGACGTGGCTGCCTCCGGGGAGTCCTGGAGGAGGAGGTAGACCTGGAGGGGCAGGGTTTGCGTGGAGCCCGGGAGGTTTCCCGCGAAGGTGATCGTGGCGCCGAACTCGCCCAGCGCGCGGGCCCAGGCGAGCGCGGCTCCCGCGGCCAGGCCGGGGGCGACCATCGGGAGGGTGACGGTGAAGAACACCCGGACCGGGGAGGCGCCGAGCGAGGAGGCGGTTTCCTCGTAGGAGGGTTTCAGGCCCGCTAGGGTGCCTTCCAGGCTGATGATCAGGAAGGGCATCGCGACGAAGGTCGCCGCGAGGACTGCGCCGGAGGTGTGGAAGGGGAAGACGATCCCGAAGGTGTCCTCCAGCCACGGGCCGAGCAGACCGCGCCGCCCGAACCCGAGCAGGAGCGCGACACCGCCCACGGTCGGCGGCAGCACGAGGGACCGTACGAACGTCTTGCCCGGAAACTCGACCCGGGCCAGCAGCCAGGCCAGCGGCACCCCGAGGATCAGGGCGAGGCCCAGCGCCGCGAAGCTGACCAGCAGCGACAGCTTCAGGGCCTCGACCACGCCGGGGCTGGTCAGGTGGGTGCCCAGCTCTCCCCACTGGGTGCGGACCAGGATGCCGATGAGCGGCAGCAGCAGGAACGCGACGGCCAGCAGCGCGGGCAGCGTCAGGGCGAGCGAGGGGCGGGTACCGGATATGCGGCGGCCACGGAACATGTCCCCTCCAGTCCCCTTTCCCGACGGAATCCCCGGAGTGAGGCCGCAAATGCAGCATCACTGGGCCAGAAAATCAGACATATCCAATTCGGCCTGACCCCGGCATATCAAAAGCAGATGAGAAGGGGCGAGGAGAATGCCCGGGTGAAAGTGCCAGGCGACAAGGGTCATTCGCCTAGCGGATGAGATGGGCGCCGAGCGGCATGGGATGAGTGCGGCTAGCGTGATCGATGTGGTGGCCGACAGGCTGCCAACCCCACCGATTCAGAGCGAGGCGTTACTCCATGAGCCTGAGCATCCGCAACCAGATCCCCGGCACCATCACCTCCGTGACGGCCGGCGAGGCCATGTCCACGGTGAAGGTCCGTCTGGTCGGCGGTCAGGACATCACCGCCGCGATCACCACCGACGCCGTCAAGGACCTCGGCTTCGCCGAGGGCACCGCCGTCAAGGCGCTCGTGAAGTCCACCGAGGTCTCCCTCGCGACCGGTCCGGTCGAGGGCATCTCCATCCGCAACCAGATCGCGGGCACCGTCACCGACGTCGCGACCGGTGGTGCCATGGGCTCCGTCAAGGTCTCCGTCGAGGGTGGCGAGCTGACCGCCGCGATCACCAAGGACGCCGTCGAGGCCCTCGGCCTCGCCGCCGGCTCCTCCGTCGTCGCCCTGATCAAGTCGACCGAGATCTCCCTCTCCGTCTGATCCCCCCCCGCATGACGCCCGAGGGCCCCGCACCGGCTGGTGCGGGGCCCTCGGGCATGTGCCCCGACCGGTCCCGCGCGGGTAGAGCTGGCAGACTTCGATCGCGAGGCGGCACGGGCCGTCAGCGTGCCGGTCGGCGGGAGAGCGGGGGACACATCGTGGGAACGGGACAACTTCCTCCCGGCCAGAAGCTGGTGAAGGGCTGGCCCGTCTCGCATTACGGCCCGGTCCCCAAGTTCCGGCCGGAGCGCTGGAACCTTCAGGTGTTCGGTGCCACCGCGAGCGGCGAGAAGTACAGCTGGACCTTCGACGAGGTGTCCGCCCTGTCCGGCATCACGATCGAGACGGACATGCACTGCGCCTCGGGCCCGAGCTCCACCGGTCACGAGTTCTTCGGCGTACCGGCCGCCGCTCTGCTGGAGCTGGCGCCGCCCGCCCCGCAGGTGACGCACGTGATGGCCTGGGCGGAGTACGGCTACAGCGCCAACCTCCGGCTCGCCGACTTCGTCTCCGAACGCACCCTGCTGGCCACCCACCACAACGGGGAACCGCTCACCGTCGAGCACGGGTTCCCGCTGCGCCTCGTCGTCCCGCACCTGTACGGCTACAAGGGCCCCAAGTGGCTGCGCGCCATCGAGTACATGACGCAGGACCGCCGCGGCTTCTGGGAGGAGCGGGGCTTCCACACCATCGGCGACCCGTGGAAGGGGCAGCGCCACTCCTACCAGGAGGACTAGGCCGGCGGGCACTCCGTGCGCGGCCAGTACCGTCCTTCGATGGCCTCGGCGCTGCGGTTGAGGCGGATCAGGGCGTCCTCCAGCTGCCGTACCTCCTCGGGGGACCAGTCGGCGACCACCCGGGCCAGGCAGGACTGGTTGACCTCGCGGTCCTCGGCGAGCCGGCGCCCGCCCTCCTCCGTGATGCGCAGCTTGCGGGCCATGCCGCCCTCCGGGTCCGGGACGCGCTCGGCCAGTCGGCAGCGCAGCAGCGCGGCCGTCTGGCGGTTCACGGTCGAGGTGTCGAGCCCGAAGGCCTCCGACAGCTGCCCGATGGACATGGGGCCCTGTGTGTCGATCCGGCTGAGCAGCAGGTAGGCCGAGCGTTCCAGGCGCTCGGGATCGCGCTCGCGCCGGGCCAGCACCTGGTGTCGCGCGAGGAGCATCAGCTCCCGCTCCAGTTTCTCCAGCACCGCGCCTCCCCGATCCTTCCGGCCCCTTCCGGCGTCCCATTGTCGCCGACGCTGCAGTATGCATGATACATAACGTGTGTAGGATGCACTTCTCGTCGCCACCCGACGAGCCGCAGCTCAACCCGGAGGACCCGCATGACCGTCACCACGTCCACCGCCTCCCGTGCCGCCGAGATCCTGTCCCGGCCCGTCAAGCTGAACGGCCTGACCGTCCCCAACCGCATCGCGATGGCGCCGATGACGCGGATGTTCTCCCCCGACGGCGTGCCCGGCGAGGACGTGCAGGCGTACTACGCCTCCCGGGCCGCCGCAGGTGTGGGCCTGATCGTCACGGAGGGCACTTACGTCGGTCACGACTCCGCCGGGCAGAGCGACCGGGTGCCGCGGTTCCACGGCGAGGACCAGCTGGCCGGGTGGGCGAAGGTCGCCGCGGCCGTGCACGAGTCGGGCGGCACGATCGTGCCCCAGCTGTGGCACATAGGCATGGTGCGCAACCAGGGCGAGGCACCGTACGCCGAGGCCCCCGCCGTGGGGCCCTCCGGCATCCGCGTCGACGGCACCGAGGGGACCGGCAAGGCGATGACCCGCGCCGATCTCGACGAGGTCATCGGCGCGTTCGCCGACGCCGCGGCGGAGGCCGAGCGGATCGGCTTCGACGGCGTCGAACTGCACGGTGCCCACGGCTACCTGATCGACCAGTTCCTGTGGGAGCGGACCAACCGCCGCACCGACGCCTACGGCGGCGACGCGGTGGCCCGTACGAAGTTCGCCACCGAGATCGTGGCCGCGGTCCGCGAGCGCGTCGCGGCCGACTTCCCGGTGATCTTCCGCTACTCCCAGTGGAAGCAGGAGGCCTACGACGGGCGGCTCGCACAGACCCCGGAGGAGCTGGAGGCCATCCTGGCGCCGCTGGCGGCGGCCGGCGTCGACGCGTTCCACGCCTCCACCCGGCGCTACTGGATCCCGGAGTTCGAGGGCTCGGACCTGAACCTGGCGGGCTGGACCAAGAAGCTCACCGGCCGGCCCACCATCACCGTCGGCTCGGTCGGCCTCGACGGCGACTTCCTCCGCGCCTTCGCCGGCGAGGGCGCGGCGCTCGGCGACATCGACAACCTCCTGGACCGCATGGAGCGCGAGGAGTTCGACATGGTCGCCGTCGGCCGGGCGCTGCTGCAGGACCCGCAGTGGGCGGCGAAGGTCCTCGGCAACCGCTTCGACGAGCTGAAGCCGTACGACGCGGCGGCGCTCAAGTCGCTCAGCCGGTAGCCGGTCGCTGGTAGGAGGGAGCTGGCGGCCGGGGGCCGTTGGCTCCCGGCGCGCAGCCGGACGCCGTCCGAACGGCCCTTCCGCGAACGCCCCGTGACCTCGGTCAGCCGAGGCGCGGGGCGTAGCCGCTATGCCAGGTCCAGCAGTTGTTCGTGGAAGCCGCCGAAGCCCCGCGCCTCGTCGACGAGATGGACCTCCAGGATCCAGTGGCAGCGCCACCCCGCCCGGTCGGTGCGCCGGATCGGGTGGTCGTTGTCCGGGGTGATGTAGGACTCGGCCTTCGCTCCGTCGATGCTCTCGTGGGGGAACTCGCCGACGAGGTGCCCCGCGTGCCAACCGCCCAGGCTCCAGCCCGCCTTGAGCGCGTGCTGCTCCACCTCGGCGTACAGCTGCCGTCCGGTGATCCGCGGGTCCGCGCGGAAGGCGCTCCGCCCGGCGGCGAACACGGTGGCGAGGTCCGCGCGGAGCCGGTGCTTGGCCGGGTCGCCGCCGAAGACGAAGGTGCGGCCGAAGTCCGCCTCGTACTCCTCGAAGATGGGGCCGAAGTCGGCGAAGGCGATGTCGTCCTCGCCGATGATCCGGTCCGGCGGGTTCTCCTGGTACGGGAACAGCGTGTGCGGGCCGGAGCGGACGATCCGCTTGTGCCAGTGCTTCGTCGTCCCGAACAGCTCGTTCGCGAGGTCCCGGATCCGGTCGCTGACCTCCCGCTCACCGGCCCCGGGCGCGACCAGCCCCCGGGCCTCGACCTCGGCGAAGAGGCGCTCGGCCTTGCGCTGCGCCTCGACGAGGCCGAGCGCGCGCAGCTGTTCGTCCATGCGGTCGGGTGCTCCCATGATGCCGTTCCTGTCGCTGTTCGTGCTCGTGTTCGCGTTCGTGTTCTCGTTGTCGTTCGTCGTCACGGATTCGCGCGCACGATGACGAGCGAACCCTCGTACGTGGGCTGCGAGCGCAGGCCGCCGAAGCGTTCGTCCCACGCCCCGGACTCGAGATCGCGGCGGAGCCGTTCGTCGAAGCGTTCGCGGACCCCGTCGTCGATGAAGCTCCACGCCGAGCAGGCCTGGCGGACGGCGGGATCGAGGAGCATCTCGGGGCGGCCGTAGTAGGCCTCGTTGAAGCCGTCGGTGCAGTCCAGGGGGATCGGGACCGTCTGGATGGTGCCGGTGCCGCCGAGCGCGGCGGCCATGTCCTCGATGGGCGGGAAGCGGCGGGCTTCGGTGTCGAGGACCTCGGGGGCGTACTCGTACAGCCAGAAGTCGCGTACGAGCTTCGGGTCGCAGGTCAGGACGACGACCGGGCCGCGGGTGACGCGCCGCATCTCGCGCAGGCCGGCCGTGACGTCGCTCCACTGGTGCACGCTGAACAGCGTCATCGCCGCGTCGAACTCCCCGTCGGCGAAGGGCAGGTGCTCCGCGACGGCGTCGACGGCGCGCGCGAGCCGGGCGGGGCGCTGGGCGCGCATGGCCTCGGACGGTTCGACGGCCGTCACGGAACGGGCGGCACTCTCGTAGGACCCGGCGCCGGCGCCGACGTTGAGCACGTCCCGCGCACCGTCGAGGGCCTCGGCGATGAACCGGGCGATGCGCGTGTCGGGTTGGCGGTAGGAGGCGTATCCGGCTCCGATGGTGCCGTAGTCGACGTCGCCGGCGCTGCCGTCGTGGGTCCGTGTGGTCATGGGTCCTTACCTCGCCTTGTGAGCAGGAACAGGGGGATGCGCCCGCCTTCCGCCGGGGGTACCGGCGTGCGGGGGCGGGTGGGGTGCCGCTACGACCAGAGCCGGAACCGTTCCCAGCCGGCGGCGGCGCGTTCGTAGCGCAGCCGGGTGTGGAGGCGGCTCTTCGCGGCCTGCCAGAACTCCACTTCGGCGGGGGCCAGGGTGTAGAGGGTCCAGGCGGAGTCCACGAGCGACGGCTCGCGCTCGATCAGCGCCAGGGTCTTCTCCAGGGCGTGGGCGCGCTCCGCGGGGTCCATCAGGTACTGGCTCTGGCGGCCCAGCAGGGACTCCGCCCTGGCCGCGGGGGAGCGGGCGAGGAAGTCGGCCGCGTTGTCCTCGGCGGAGCCGGGCGTCACGGGCCCGCGGATCCTGACCTGGCGGCCGTGCTCCGGCCAGTAGAAGGTCAGTGCCGCCCTCGGGTGGCAGACGAGCTGCCCGCCCTTGGGGCTGAAGGCGTGCCCGGCGAACTGCCACCCCGCGGGTCCCACGCCCTTGAGGATCAGCACGCGCGCGTCCGGGTCGCCGGCGGAGTCCACCGTGGACAGGGTCATCGCGTGGGGATCGCGCACCCCGTCCGCCACGGCCTCCACCAGCCAGGAGAGGAAGAGCCGCACCGGATCGTCAGGTGCCTGCTCCGGATCGAACCCCGGCAGAGGTCCGGCGAAGACCTCCAGGCCGCGCAGCCACTGGCGCGCGCCGCCCACGTGCTCCGAGCCCGCTGTCATCCCCGGCTCCCTCAGCTCATCCGACCCCGGCAACCTCTCAATGACATCTTGCATCCGCAAGGGTGTGTTAGTAAATCAACTAGCAAATGCTTGTTGATTCGACCAGTGGGCTCCTAGGTGCGGTTTTGGGTGATGCGTGCCCCGTCGCGGGTGGTCTCGCCGGTGCCGCAGCCGGTCCCGCGCCCCGGGCGGGCCCCCGTCCCGGAACGGGCCGCCCGGACCCTGATCGTCGGCCGCTTCCTGACCGACTGCTACCGGCTCGTCGCCACCTGGGCCCACTGGGCGACGGCTGGGGTTCGGATTGCCGCCCCACCCATTCGGCGTAGCGTGAATTGGGGGTCTATCCACTGGCGGACAGCCCCGGGCCCGATGGAGGTCACGCCGTCCCGAGCCGGGGCAAGAGGAGCGATGGCCATGGGCAACCTCACTGTGGACCAGCTGAGAGAACGGGTGCGCGGCACCGTCGTCACGCCGGGGGACGAGGACTACGACGAAGCCCGCACGGTCTACAACGCCATGATCGACCGACGGCCGGCCGTCGTCGTGCGGTGCGCCAACGCCGGAGACGCCATGGCGGCCGTCGACTTCGCCCGGGAGAACGGGCTCGACCTGGCGGTCCGGGGCGGCGGGCACAGCGTGCCCGGCTTCGGCACCTGCGACGACGGGGTGGTCGCCGACCTCTCCGCGATGCGCGGCGTCCGGGTGGACCCCGTACGCCGGACGGCACGCGCCGAGGGCGGCGCGACCTGGGGCGACTTCAACGCGGCCACCTACCCCTTCGGCCTGGCGACGACCGGCGGGATCATCTCCACCACCGGCGTCGGCGGCCTCACCCTGGGCGGCGGCATCGGCTACCTCGACCGCGGACTGGGCCTGAGCTGCGACAACCTGATCTCGGCCGATGTGGTGACGGCGGACGGACAGCTCGTCGTGGCGAGCGAACAGGAGCACGAGGACCTCTTCTGGGCGCTGCGCGGCGGCGGCGGCAACTTCGGCGCGGTGACCTCCCTCGAATTCCGCCTCAGCCCCGTCAAGGACGTCTACGGCGGGCCGATGCTCTTCGAGCTGGACGACGCCGGCACCGTGCTGCGCGCCTACCGGGACTTCATCGCCGATGCGCCGGAACAGCTCGGCGCGTTCCCGGCCTTCCAGATCGCCCCGCCGCTGCCGTTCATCCCGCAGGACCGGCACGGCGACACCTTCCTCCTGATCGTGTCGTGCTGGGCGGGCCCGACGGAGGAGGGCGAGCGCGCCCTCCAGCCCTTCCACGAGTTCGCCCCGGTGGTCGCGGAGCACGTCGGCGTCATGCCGTACCCCGCCCTGAACAGCGCCTTCGACGCGCTGGTGCCGCCCGGTCTCCAGCACTACTGGAAGGCCAACTTCGTGACGGAGCTGAGTGACGAAGCGATCGAGGCGCACCTCGTGCACGGGCCCCGGGTGCCCGCCGTGAACTCGACGGTCCACATCTACCCGATCAACGGCGCCTGCCACCGCGTCGCCCCCGATGCGACGGCCTTCGCCTACCGGGACGCCTCCTTCGCCACCGTCATCGCGGGCATGTGGCCGGACCCCGCCGACAACGAGGCCAACACCGCCTGGGTCCGCGACTACTACGAGGCGACCGCCCCGCACTCCGAGGAGGGCGGCTACGTCAACTTCATGGCGGACGACGACCAGGACCGCATCCGCGCCAACTACCGGGGAAACTACGACCGCTTGGTCGAGGTCAAGGCCGCCTACGACCCGGGCAACCTCTTCCACCTGAACCAGAACATCAGGCCTTAGCGGCTGACCTGCCGGCGAAGTCGGGTTCGGGCGCCGTGGATCGTGCGGGCTGCTTCAGGGTCTTCCGGTAGAGGCCGGTAGAGGATGGTCAGCGAACCTGCGGGGTTGATAGGCAAGTGGATGCTTGCCTATCCTGTGGGGGTGGCCGACGAACTCTTCAGAGCCTTGGCCGACCCCACCCGCCGCACCATCCTCGACGAGCTCGCGGAGAAGTCCGGGCAGACACTGTTCGAGATCTGCTCGCGGCTGACCATGAAGCACCAGCTCGGGATCTCGCGCCAGGGCGTCTCCCAGCACCTCGCCGTGCTGGAGGCCGCCGGACTCGTCGAGACCAGGCGGGAAGGCCGGTACAAGTTCCACGACCTGAACACGGCCCCGCTGCGGCAGATCGCCGAGCGTTGGCGCATGCCCGAACCGTCCGGACCGGAAGAGAGCACCGCATGAAGATCCACCTGACCAGCGTCTTCGTCGACGACCAGGCCAAGGCCCTGCGCTTCTACACCGAGATCCTCGGGTTCGTGAAGAAGCACGACGTCCCGATGGGCGGGGAGGACCGGTGGCTGACCGTGGTCTCGGCCAGCGAGCCCGGCGGTACCGAACTCCTCCTGGAGCCCGCCGGCCACCCGGCCGCCAAGACTTACCGGGACGCGCTCGTCGAGGACGGCATCCCGCTCGCCCAGTTCGCCGTCGACGACGTCCGGGCGGAGTACGAGCGTCTGCTCGCCCTCGGTGTCCGCTTCACCCAGGAGCCGCTGGAGATGGGTCCCGTCACCACCGCCGTCTTCGACGACACCTGCGGCAACCTGATCCAGCTCGCGACCGAACCGAAGTAGCCGGCCGGGAGGCGCCCCACTCGTTACTTCGCATCGGCCCCATCGCCCCCATCGCGCCCGGGGCCCCCGGCGGCCTTCCGGCCTCGGAGCAGGAGGACCGTGGAGCCGCCCGCCTCCCTGCGGATCGTGTGCTCCCAGCCCTCGGCGAGCCGGGAGATCTCCCCCTCGTCCAGGCTGATGCCGCGCAGACCGTCGGGCTGCCGGGCGGCATGAGGGGTGATCACGCACAGCGTCCCGCCGGGGGCGAGCAGGGCGGCGAGTTCCGCGACGGTCCGGGCGCGGTCGGGGAGGTGGGCCAGCGTCCGGCGGATGGTGATCAGGTCGTACGGTCCGCCGGTGCGGGCCGCGAGCGCCGTGAGTTCCCCGGCGGTGACGTCGAGGCAGTGGTAGGTGATCCCGGCCGTCGGGGTGGCGGCCGCGCGGTCGAGGGCGGCCTCGGCGAAGTCCACCGCGTCGACCCGGTAGCCGAGACCGGCGAGGAGGCGGGCCAGCTGCCCGGTCCCGCAGGCCACCTCCAGGGCCCGGGCGCCCCCTGAGCCTTCCGGTAGGGCCAGGTGCTCGTGGAGGACGGCCTCCTCCGTGCCGGACAGGGGACGGAAGTCCCGTCCGGCGGCGTAGTGCTCGTGCCAGTCCCGTGCGGTCGGAGCGGGCCTCACGGGTGTCCTGCCCTGTTCGTCGGCGGTACGGCTCATGAGGGGTCTCCGGTCTTCGTCCCGGACGTGGTGCCGGGCGGGTGGGCGCGCTGGGAGGGGAGGGATTCCGCGAACGCGGAGGCCTGCACCAGGTAGGCGTTGCGGAACTCGCCCGTGGCGCCCGTCGCGCCCGTGGCACCGTCCGGGTCCATGAGCTCGGTGAAGGTGCCCGACTCGGCGACCTGACCGCCCTTGAGGACGTGGATGACGTCGGCGTGGCGTACGGAGTGCAGCCGGTGGGTGATCAGGACCACCGTCTGCCCGGTCGCCGCGAGGCTCCGCAGACGGTCGAAGAACCGCTGCTCGGCGACCGCGTCCAGGGCGCTGGTGGGCTCGTCCACCACCATGATCTGGCCGTGCCGGTACCAGGCCCGGGCGATGCCGACCTTCTGCCACTCGCCCCCGGAGGCCTGTCGGCCGCGCTTGTAGCCGCGCGCGAGGAGGGTGTCGAGGCCGTGGGGCAGACCGGCGAGGAACTCGTCGGCGCCCGAGAAGGCCGCCGCGGCCCCGACCGCCCCGTCGTCGATGGGGCGGTCGGGGCGGCCGATCCCCACGTTGACGCGGAAGGTGAAGGGCCACTGGTAGAAGGACTGGGACATGAGCGCGACCCGGGCGAAGATCTGCCGCCGGTCGGCCCGGGCGGCATCGACGTGGTCCCACCAGATCGTGCCCCCGCCCTCGTCGGGCAGGTACAGGCCGGCCAGGAGCTTGATCAGGGTGGACTTCCCCGAGCCGTTCTCCCCGACGATCGCGATGACCTTGCCGATGGGGAAGGACAGGGAGACCTCGCGCAGGGTCGGTTCGGGAGTCTCACCGGCGCTCGCCGGATAGGTGAAGGTCACCTTCTCGAAGCGGACCTCCCGCAGCTCCTCCGGCAGCGCCTCGCCCGTGGCGGGAATCGCCCGGTCCACGGCCTCCGCGCAGAGCCGTTCGTAGTCGGCTACGTGCAAGGACTCCTGGTGCAGATCGGCCGTCTGCAGCACGAGGCTGTCCAGGCTCGACGCGCCGGTACGGATCGCCAGGACGGCCGTACCGGCGACCGCGAGGTCCATCGCCCCGCTCCACAACAGCAGTCCGAGCGCCCCATAGGTGAGGAGCGTCGCCAGGCCGCCGGCGCCGTCGGCCAGCAGGCCGATCCGGGCGGCATTGCGGGCCAGGCGGGTCTGCTCGCGCTCGCTGGTCTCCGCCATGCCGCGGAAATGGCCGAGCAGGAACGGTCCGATCCCGTGCACCCGGACCTCGGCCGCCGCCTCCTGCTGGGTCAGCAGCTGCCCCAGCAGGTGTCCGGCACGGGCGTGCTGGACGAAGGTGTGGAAGGAGACGTAGCGCTGTTTGGAGATCGTGAGCGAACTCCACGCACTGGGCAGCGTCATCATGACCAGGAGCGGCAGGAGCCCGACGTGCAGCACGGTGAGCACGCCCGCCGCGGCGATCAGCGAGATCAGGGAGTTCAGCGTGTTCGTGCAGTACCGGATCATGCGGCGCGCGGAGTCCGCACCGTACCGGGCGGCATCGAGCAGGCGGTGGAACTCGTCGTCCTCGATCGCGGACAGCTCCACCTGGTGGACCAGCCCGAGGTAGCGCTCGGTCGCCACCCGCTGGACCTTCGGTTCCAGGGTGCCGGTCGACGCGGTCGAAGCGGAGCGCAGCAGCGACCCGAGCAGTGCGGTGACCGCGACCGCCGCGAGGGCGGGCACGGCCCGGGCCAGGCGCTCGTTGGTCGATCCGGTGGACAGGATGTGGCCCAGGACGCCGTTGACCGCGATCAGGCCGACGGCCTGGGTGATGCCGCGGCCGAGCTCGGCGCCGAGGACCACCCGGAGCGCGCGGGCGTCGGCGAGGTGCGCGAGGCGCACGCCCATGGCGACCATGCGCGGCAGTTCCTTGGCCATGGTCCACAGCCCGAGCTTCAGCCAGGCCCCTTCGTGGCGTTCCCAGCCGATGTCGTAGGCGAGCTCGCCGCCGAACAGCAGCCGTTCCGAGTCCGAGACGTCGGGTGAGACCTCCAATGGGACCTCCGGTGGGACCTCCGGTGAGACCCCCGGTGAGACCCCCGGTGGGACGTCCTCGTCCGGTCGGTCCTTGTCGTCGGTCGTTTCCCCCATGGCCGTGGCCCCCCTCGACGGATCCGGTTCACCGGGGTCAACGACGGCGGCCGCACCGTCGAAGGCACGTATTTGAGTCGAGGTGGAGTCGAGGCGGAATGGCCGAAACGCCGGGGGGCTTTGGTCCACGACGGTGGGACCTTCGGCGGACATTTCGGCACCAACGGTAATGGGATGGTAGGGGAGTTCGCCAGCGTGGTGAACCCACAGCGCCGGATGGCACCGGAGAACCAGGAGTACCACGGCATCGGCAACGCGGAAGCGGCGCGCGCCCCCCGCTTCGAGGAACTGGCCGGCACCCTGATCCGGATCATGCACGGGGCGGTCGTGGTGGCCCACCATCTGGACTTCGAAGCGAAGTTCCTGGCCGCCGAGTTCCGCCGCGCGGGCATCGAGCCGCCGCAAGCGGCCGGCCTGTGCACGCTCAAGGAGTACCGGGCCCACACGGAGATGATCGGCTACAAGCTCAGCGGGATCGTGAAGAGCCTCTCGGGCTCGTGGCCCCTGTCCTCGCACGCGGCCCTGGAGGACGCCCGGCAGACCGCCCGCATCCTGACGACCCTGATCGGCACGGCTCCCGTCCCCCTCACCCTGACCGCCGGCCCGGCCGCCGGACCCGGCGCCGGAGCGCAGCCGCAGGCGGGACCGGATGCCGTACGGGTCCGTCCGCGCGTCTGCGGGCTGCGCAAGGGCGAGGCCGGCTGGCTGGCCCACCTGCACCGGGCCCTTCCGATGCGGGCGCGCACGACCCCCGACCCGGCCGGGGCCGCCGCGTACTCCGCCGCCCTGGCCGAGATCGCGGCCACCGGCCGGGTGCTCGGGCGGGACGCGGAGGCGCTCGCCGACCTCGCCTCGGCCGCGGGCCACGGCCGGGAGAGCCTGCGCGCCGCGCACGTGGAGGTCTGGGAGGCCCGCCGGGCCGCGGCGGGGGAGCGGCCGCCGGCCCGGGAACTCCGCGCGCTGGCCGTACTCGCCGGGCTCCTGGCCGTTCCGGAACTCGCCGAGCGGCTGCCCGCGACCGGTACGGAGCTGAAGGGCGTACGCATTGTGCCCCTGGGGGCGGACCCGCAGACGCTGGCCGTGGCCGAACTCGCCGAACGGCACGGTGCGGTGCTGGGCGTGCGTCCCTCCAAGACCACCCGGATGGTGATCCTCCCGGCGGGAGCGGCCGCCCCGCCCTCCTTGCGGCACACGGACATCCCCGTCCTGGCACCCGCCGAGGCCGAGGCCGCGCTCCGCGACCTGATCGGCCGCCACGCGGCCCCGCCCGCAGCGACCCGGCCGCGCCTGCCCGCCACCACCTCCCTGGTGATTCCGGGCGCCGACGTCGCGGACGTGTGGCGCCGGGGCCGGGGCCGGGGCCAGGGCCGGGTCCCGGCCGCCCGGCAGGCGGAGCCCCGCGCGGCCCGGCACGTCGAGGCCCGCACGGCCCCGCCGCAGCCCAGCCCCCGCACCGCCCCGCCGCAGCCCGACCCCCGGCCGTGGGGGCAGCAGCCCACGGAGCGGGAGCGGGCCCGGGAAGCCCTGGCCCGGAAGGCGGCGGTCATGCTGGCCCGGGGGTTCGCCAAGCGCGAGGTGGCGAAGTCCCTGCGCGCGGAAGGGCTCGGCTACTTCGCCCGGGCGGGCGTCCTGGCGCGTGCCCGGAAGCTCGCCGCCGAGCTCTAGGCGGTCTCTTCCACCGGCCGGCCGGCGTGCAGTTCGATGGGGCCGCCCGGCGTGGTGCGGGCCGCGAGGCAGGCCTCGATCTGGCGGCGGAGTGCCGGTTTGGCGAATCGGCGCAGTTCGGCCGGGGGGACCGCGCGCCAGGCGAGGAGTTCCGTACCGGGCAGGCGGATACGGGCCAGGGTGGCGGCGTCGAGGGTGCCGCCGTCGTAGAGGAAGCGGACCCGGGCCGGATAGCCGGACCGGTGGGACCAGTTGACGGCGAGGAGCGGGCCCGGGGCGAGGTCGAGGCCGAGCTCTTCGAGGACCTCCCGGCGGGCCGCGGCGCGCGGGATCTCGCCGAGGTCGCTGTCGATGCCGCCGCCGGGCAGGTTCCAGTGGTCCGGGTCGCCGTACGCGGGCCGCACCAGCAGGACCCCGCCCGCGGAGTCGGTGAACAGCACGCTCGCCGCGGTCAGGGCCTTGGGGCGGGCGGCGCGGTGGCCCGCGGTGTCGTAGGCGCCCAGGTGTTCCAGTTCCGCCCGGCGCACGGGGTCGAAGCCGGCCGGGGAGCCGGGCTGCGGTACCCCGTCGACGAGGTGTGCGAAGGAGCCCGCGTGCAGGGCGGCCAGGCCGGCGCGCAGTCGGGATCCCCTCCGGGTTTCCAGGGCCGCGTAGGCCTCCTCGGGGGTGAGCCAGCGGGCCTCGGTGATCTCCCCGTCCGGGAACGAGAGCGCGGAGGCCTCCTCGGGCGTGAGCGGGCCGACGAGGTGGACGTGCACGACGAGGGAGCGGCCGAGGGGCCCCGGCGGGCGGGAGTCCACGGCGAGCAGCCGCCCGACCGGCACGCTCAGGTCCAGCTCCTCCTTCAGTTCCCGGGCCAGCCCCTCCTCCGGGGTCTCGGTGTCCTCCACGCCCCCGCCCGGGAGCTCCGGCTCCGCCTTGTACGAGGTGGTCAGGACGAGGACCCGCCCGCGCTGGTCCAGCACGATCCCGGTGGCGGCGACCAGGGGCGAGGGCTGGGCGGCGTAGTAGGCCCGGACCGAATCGGTGTACGGGGACGCGGAGGGCGGCGGGGGCGCCATCGGGTGGGGCGTCGGGTGGGGGGTCGGGGGCTGATCCGGCACGGAGGCTCCTGGAGGTGCGGGGCAAGGCGGTACGAGTGGGCGTACGAGGCTGCGGGCACGGTGATCCGTACCCACTCGGGACGTGTCCATGGGGTGGACCTCGGGAGGCGGTGTGGGAGGCGGAGGCCGCCGCGACCCTCGACCGGGCCTTCGGGGAGGCCTTCGGCGGGCGGGCTTCGCGGGAGCGGGGTTCAGGCCCGGGCCAGCAGCAGACCACCCATCGTGACCATGGTCGCGGCGACGAGCCCGTCCAGTGCCCGCCAGGCGGCGGGCCGGCCGAGCGGGCCGCTGAGCAGCCGGGCCCCGTAGCCGAGCGCGCCGAACCAGACGAGGCTCGCCAGGACGGCCCCCGCGCCGAAGGCCCAGCGCAGGTCGCCGCGGCCGGCGGCGACGGATCCGAGCAGCAGCACGGTGTCGAGGTACACGTGCGGGTTGAGCCAGGTCATGGCCAGGCAGGTCAGTACGGCGCGCCGGGTGGCGGCGGAGCCGGCGGCCCGGCCGGTGGCGTCCGCGGTGAGGGCGGCGCCCGGGTCGGGGCGCAGCACCCGGCGGGCGGCCAGGGCCCCGTAGCCGATCAGGAAGGTGCCGCCGACGAGTCCGACGAGGGTGAGGGCGGGCGGCCAGGCGGTGACGAACGCGCCGACGCCGGCCACGCCGAGGGCGATCAGGGCCGCGTCCGAGAGGGCGCAGATGGCGACTACGGCGAGGACCGACTGGCGGCGCACGCCCTGGCGCAGGACGAAGGCGTTCTGGGCGCCGATGGCGACGATGAGGGAAAGCCCGGTGCCGAAGCCCGCGAGGGCCGCCGGGATGATGCCGTGTGTCATGTCTTCGACGGTAGGCAGCGGCGCGGCGCGGAGTACAGCTAAAGATTCTTACCTACCATTAGCCGCTGTGATGGATGAGCTGCCTGTGGACCAGGTGCGGACCCTCCTCTCGGTGATCGACGAGGGCACCTTCGACGCGGCGGCCGCCGCCCTGCACGTGACCCCGTCCGCCGTCAGCCAGCGGGTCAAGGCGCTGGAGCAGCGGACCGGGCGGGTGCTGCTGATGCGGACCAAGCCCGTGCGGGCCACCGAGTCGGGGGAGGTCCTGGTCCGCTTCGCGCGGCAGCTCGTCCGGCTGGAGCGCGACGCGCGGGCCGAGCTGGGCATGGCCGAGGGCCTGGGCCCGGTCCGGCTGCCGATCGCGGTCAACGCGGACTCGCTGGCCACCTGGTTCCTGCCCGCGCTGACCGGGGTGCCGCAGGACCCGCCGGTCTGCTTCGAACTGCACCGGGAGGACGAGGGGCACGCGACCGAACTGCTGCGGGACGGGCGCGTGATGGCGGCGGTCACCTCGCAGCCGGTGGCCGTGGCGGGGTGCACGGTGCGCCGGCTGGGGCTCGTGCGGTACCTGCCGGTGGCGAGCCCGGAGTTCGCGGCGCGGCACCTGCGGGACACGGTGGAGCGGGACCTGCGGGTCGCGCCGGTCGTCGTCTTCGACCGGCTGGACCTGCTCCAGGACGAGTTCGTGCGGATGGTGACGCAGGACGCGGCGGCCAGGGCGTCCGCCGTGCGCCATCACGTGCCGACCTCGGAGGGGTTCTGCGACGCGGCGGTCGCCGGGCTGGGCTGGGCGATGCTGCCGATGGTGCAGGCCGGCCCCCTGCTGGAAGCGGGTGAGCTGGTGGTGATCGCGCCGGGACGGACCCTGGACGTCCCGCTGTACTGGCAGCAGTGGAAGCTGGACTCGCCCGCACTGTCGCTGGTCGCCGAAGCGGTCGCGCGGGCGGCCGCGGGGGCGCTCGACTAGGCCGGCCCTTCCGGAGCTTGCCGGGCCCGCACCGCCCGGCACCGTGGGCCCGGCCCGCGGGGTCCGGTGCCGGGCCCCTTGGCCTGCGAGGACCGGTCGGGCGAGGGCTTAGGCTGCGGGCATGGAGTCCTACACGATCGGCCAGGCTGCGCGCATGCTCGGCGTCAGCGTGGACACGGCCCGGCGGTGGGCCGATGCGGAGAGGTTCCCGACGCGTCGGGACGGTACCCGGCGGATGGTCGACGGGCCGGACCTCGCCGCGTTCTGCGTGGAGGTCGCGCAGGAGGGCGGCGACGGCGAGGGGGCCCCGTACACCTCGGCGCGCAACGCCTTCCCCGGCATCGTGACGGGCGTGAAACTGGGCACGGTCGACGCCCAGGTGGAGATCCAGGCCGGACCGCACCGCGTCGTGTCGCTGCTGACCCGGGAGGCCGTGGAGGAACTCGGCCTGGAGGTGGGAGCACGGGCGACGGCACGGGTGAAGTCCACGAGCGTGTTCATCGACCGGGCCTGAGGGCAGGTGGTCGGGGGGCCTGCGTGCCGGTGGCACACTGGCCGCTGATCCGCCGAAGGGGAGTACGTCCGTTGTCCATGCTCAGCAACCTGCGCCGGGCCGTGCGCCGCAGCTACCGGCGGGCCGTCGACCTCAGCCACCCGGCCCGCTCCCCGCTCGGCAGCGCCGTCGTCAACTGCATCGTCTACCGGGACGGCGTCCGCCAGGACAACCACGGCCACGCCGATGTGGGCGAGGCGCTGCGCCGGGTCCGCAAGACGGGCGAGGGCTTCGTCTGGGTCGGACTGCACGAGCCCTCGCAGGAGGAGTTCGCCGGGCTCGCCGAGCTGCTCGGCCTGCACCCGCTCGCCGTCGGGGACGCGGTCCGGGCCCACCAGAGGCCCAAGATCGAGCGCTACGACGAGACCCTCTTCGCCGTGTTCAAGACGGTGCGGTACGTGGAGCACGAGGAACTGACCGCGACCAGCGAGGTGGTGGAGACCGGCGAGCTCATGGCCTTCGCCGGCAGCGACTTCGTCATCACCATCCGGCACGGCGGCCGGGGCACCCTCGGAGCGGTCCGCGAGGAGCTTGAGGCGCTCCCCGAGCTGGTGGCCAAGGGGCCGGTCGCCGTCCTGCACGCCCTGGCCGACCACGTGGTCGACGAGTACGTGGCCGTCACGGACGCGGTGCAGAACGACATAGACGACGTCGAGACCATGGTCTTCAGCGAGCACGGCGGCCGCGGGGACGCGGGCCGGATCTACCAGCTCAAGCGCGAACTGCTGGAACTGCGCAGGGCGGTGGCCCCGCTGAGCCGCCCGCTCCAGCAGCTGAGCACGCAGCCGATACCGGTCATCCCGCCGGAGATGCGCACCTACTTCCGGGACGTCGCCGACCACCTGACCCGTGCCACCGACCAGATCGCCGCGTACGACGCCCTCCTGGACTCGATACTGCAGGCCCATCTCGCGCAGGTGACCGTCGCCCAGAACGAGGACATGCGCAAGATCACGGCGTGGGCGGCCATCATCGCCGTTCCGACGATGGTCTGCGGGGTCTACGGCATGAACTTCGAGCACATGCCCGAACTGCACTGGACCTACGGGTACCCCCTCGTGCTCGGGGTGATGGCCGTCGCGTGCTTCGTCATCCACCGGGGCTTCCGGCGCAACGGCTGGCTCTGACCGGGCCCGGCCGCTACGAGGGGTGACCCTCGCGAGGGAGCCCCCGCCCGGAGCGGCCCCGCCCGGTCAGCGCGTGGCGCGGGTCAGGAAGTGGCCGGGGGCGTCCTCGTACGTGGCCACGTGCCAGCCCGCCGCTTCGAGGGCCGGGCGGAGGTTCGGCTCGGCCAGGGGGTCGTCGGGGCTGACGGCGCGCCCGTGGCGGGCCGCGCGCTCGGCCCGGCCGGAGGGGTGGAAGAGCAGCAGCTCCCCGCCGGGTGCGGTGACGCGGGCCCACTCGCGCAGGGCGGCGGCCTGGTGCGGCAGGTGGTCCACCAGCCCGGCGGCGAAGATGCCGTGGACGGCGCCCGCCGGCAGCGGGAGCCGCCCGCAGTCGGCGAGCAGCAGCCGCGCCGGCCCGCCGTGGCCCGCGCGGGCGGCGGCCGTGAGCATGGCGTGCGTGACGTCGACCCCGATCACGGTGCCTGTGGTCCCGACCAGGGCCCGCAGCGCGGGCAGGGCGCGACCGCTGCCGCAGCCCAGGTCGAGCGCGATCTGCCCGGGGCGCAGCCGCATCCGGGCGACGGCGGCCTCGTACGCCGGGGTCTGGTAGGCGAACCGCTCCTCCCAGGCGGCGGCCCGGGGCGTGAAGAAGGCGCGGGTGGCGGTGGTTTCGGCCCGCCCGGCGACGAGCTCGGCGAAGCGGCGCAGCAGTTCGCAGTCGGCCTCGTCGGGGACGGGCAGCCCCCAGGCGCTGGCGCCCACGCGGAACCCGTGCGGCGCGGAGCCGCCACCGAGCAGCGGGTCGGTGCTGCCGCCTCCGGTGCCGTCCGTGCCCGCCGCCTCCGTGAGCAGCCGGGCTCCCTCGCCCAGGGCGAGTACGGGCACCTCGGCGGCCAGCGCCGGCCCGACGAGGGGGAGGGCGGCGGGCGTGGCGCCGGGGGAGAGGATCAGCGCGTCGATCCCGGCGAGGGTGGCGGGCAGGGGCTCGTCGGCCTCGGGCCGGCACGGGTGGATGCGCAGCCCGGCCGCCTCGATGGCGGCGGTGGGTGCGTCTCCGATGACGAGGACGGCCATCGGCGCCTCCCTTTCGTGCGTGGTGCTCGCGTTCCTGGTGCCGTGCGGCCGATCCGCGCTTGCCCGTGATCTCGCATATGAGCTTCCAGCGGCCGAATTCAGCCGCATCTGCGTAAGCATGCCCCGGGAACCCTCTCATATGCCAGAGGCGTGGAAGGTCGGACCCCGTCCGGCCGGAGTGGGGCGTGCCAGGGCCTTGAGGTGCTGGGACTTCTGGTAGTAAAGTTTCCTAACGAAGTCGCCCGAGCATCAACTCCCTTATGGAGGCACTGTGTTCACCCCCCACCGCAAGCGACTGGCCGTAAGTACCCTGCTCGGCGCCGCCCTTCTCGCCGTGCCCGTCACCGCCCACGCGACCGCCGCCGCCCCCACTGCGGCACCGGTCTCCGCGCAGGTGTCGGCCGCCGCCGTCGGACTCGACGACCCGGTGAAGAAGGACATCGCCATGCAGATCGTCTCCAGCGCCGAGAACTCCTCGCTGAACTGGAAGGCGCAGTACAAGTACATCGAGGACATAGACGACGGCCGCGGCTACACCGCCGGCATCATCGGCTTCTGTTCCGGCACCCACGACATGCTCGAACTCGTCGAGTACTACACGCAGATCAAGCCGGGCAACGTGCTCGCCAAGTACCTGCCCGCCCTGCGCAACGTCGACGGCAGCGATTCGCACGCCGGCCTCGACCCCAACTTCACCAAGGACTGGGTGAAGGCGGCCTCCGACTCCGACTTCAAGAAGGCCCAGGACCACGAGCGCGACCGGGTCTACTTCAACCCGGCCGTGAACCAGGGCAAGGCCGACGGGGTCGGCGTGCTCGGCCAGTTCACCTACTACGACGCCATCGTCATGCACGGCGACGGCAGCGACTCCACCAGCTTCCGCAACATCCGCAAGCGCGCCCTCACCAAGGCCAAGCCCCCGGCCCAGGGCGGCAACGAGACCACCTGGCTCAACGCCTTCCTCGACGCCCGGGTCTGGGCGATGAAGCAGGAGGAGGCGCACAGCGACACCAGCCGCGTCGACACGGCCCAGCGGGTGTGGCTCAAGAAGGGCAACCTCAACCTCAACACCCCCCTGGACTGGAAGGTCTACGGGGACCCGTTCCACATCGGCTGACCGCTCCGCGGAGCACGAGGCGGCGGTCCGGGGCGCACTCCCCTCCCTCCCCGGGCCGCCGCCCGCCGCCGCAGCGCCCACCCCACGAGCACGGCCGCGCCCGCCAGCCCGTACGCCACCGGGATCGTCGCCCCGCCCAGCGCGCGCACCGAGACGTAGGCCGCCGCCCCCGCGGCCGCCACCCCCAGCCACTCGGCGCGGCCGTCCAGCGCCACCAGCGCGATCAGCAGCAGGGCGTACCAGGAGTACCCCGGGGTCATCAGCAGGAACGCCGTGCCCGTCACCAGCAGCGCCGCGCTCCACGGCTGCCGCGGATCCCCGCGCCGCCAGACGTACGCCGTCACCGCCAGCATCCCGGCCGCGACCGCGGGCACCGACCAGGAGTCCGGGAGCACCAGGCGCAGCAGCGCGTAGCGGCCGCCCGCGCCCGGGTCCTCGTACCCCTCCTCCTCGGCGTAGCCGCCCAGGTAGCCGAAGACCGACGCGCGGGAGACCAGCACGTACGGCAGGTACGCCAGGCCCACCACCGCGGCCGCGGGCAGCAGCAGCGCCGCCGCGTCCCGCCACCGCCGTACGCCGGCCAGCGCGCCCGGCAGCAGTACGGCGGGCAGCAGCTTCGCCGCGATCGCCAGCCCGAACAGGGCGCCGCCGAGGGCGCGTCGGCGCACCACCACTCCCAGCGCCGCCACCGACAGCAGGACGGCGAGCACGTCGACGTGCGCGTTGTTCACCGCCTCCACCGCCACCGCCGGACACCAGGCCCAGTAGGCGGCGGTACGCAGCCGCGCGCCCCGGCGGCGCTGGATCAGCAGCAGCGCCCCGGTGACGGCCAGCGCCAGCAGGGCCCCTCCGGTCTGCAGGGCCTTGTGCCGCACACCCGGCGGGGACAAGACGTGGACCAGCCAGAACCACCCCTCCGCGACGGGCGGGTAGATGGTGTGGACGGCGGGCCGGTTGATGCGGGTGCACACCCCCGGCTCGATGCCCACCCGGTCGGGCCCGGCGCAGGCGGCCGCGCCGCGCGGGAACAGCCAGTCGTCGCGCAGGGCGCGCAGCGCCGGATCGGCGGGGGCGTGGTCGTACGGGGAGATCCCGGCGGCCTGCACCCGCCCGTCCCAGGCGTAGCGGAAGGAATCGGTGCTGGTCAGCGGCGGCCCGGCGAGCCCGGCCGCGCAGACGGCCAGCGCACCCGCCAGCACGAGCGGGACCACGTACCGCTCCGGCACCCGCCGCAGCGACCAGGCGGCCGCGCCGAACAGGGTCCAGGCGGCCGCGTACCACCAGGTGAGCCGCGCCGGGTCGGCGAAGTAGCCCTCCTCGCGGACGGCGGGCACGAGCACGGCGGTCAGCGCGGCGAGCAGCAGCACGGTCGGGAGGGTCCGGGCGCGGGGGTGGTCCATACGGGCCAGCCTGGCAGCGCGGGGGGCCGCCGGGCTGGCGACCCGGCCCGGCGTCCGCGTTTCGTAAGGTGTCGGGCCGCCCGCGCGGGGCCCGGCGGCGCTCTCATGGAGGGCATGACTCCGCCCGTACCGCCGACTCCGCCGACCCCACCGGCGCCGCCCCCCGCGCCGCCGACTCCGCCACCGCCGCCGCCTCCCGCGCCGCCGGAACCGGCCTCCCGCTTCCCCTTCCGGCCGCCCTCCTTCGCCGGCCGCCTGCACGACGCCCGGACCGCCACCTCCCTCGGCCGCTGGCTCGGCGCGGCCTTCGCCGTCTGCTTCCTGACCGGCCTGATCAGCCACTACCTCCAGCACCCGCCGGGCTGGGCCGCGGACTCGCTGCCCAGCCGCCCGGTCCGGGGCTACCGGCTCAGCCAGGGCCTGCACATCGCCACCGGGCTCGCGGCGATCGTGCTGCTGCTCGCGAAACTGTGGACCGTGTACCCGAGGCTGTTCGTCCGGCCCCCCGTGCGCGGTGTCCGGCACGGGCTGGAGCGGCTGTCGGTGGCGGTGCTCGTGGCCTCCGCCGTCCTCCAGGTCTTCACCGGACTCCTCAACATCGCCGAGTGGTACCCGTGGCCGTTCGGCTTCATCCAGACCCACTTCGCCCTGGCCTGGGTGGTGACCGGCTCCCTGCTCCTGCACCTCGCCATCAAAGCTCCCGAGATCAGGGCCCATTGGAGCTGCCGGTCGCCCGGAACGCTCCAACTCCCCGCCCGGGACGGCCCGGACCGGCGCTCCCTGATGCTCGGTGTCGGCGCGGCCGTCGGAGCCGTCACCCTCACCACCGTCGGGCAGACCTTCACCCCGCTGAAGCGGCTCGACCTGCTCGCACCCCGGCACCCCGACCACGGACCGCAGGGGCTCCCGGTCAACCGCACCGCCGCGGCGGCCGGCGTCACCGGGCAGGCGGTACGGGACTGGCGGCTGGAGGTACGGGGCCCCACCCCCTACACCCTGACGCTCGATCAACTCCGCACCCTGCCCCGGTCACAGGCGCGGCTCCCGATCGCGTGCGTGGAGGGCTGGAGCGTGGAAGCGCGCTGGAGCGGCGTCCGGATCCGCGACCTGATGGCCCGGGCCGGCGCCCCGGCCGGAGCAGGGCTGCGGGTCACCTCACTGGAAACGGGCGGCGCGTACCGGGTGATGACCATGGGCCGGGACTACGCCGAGGACCCGCTGACCCTGCTCGCGCTGGAACTGAACGGACAGGTCCTGACCGCCGACCACGGCTACCCGGCGCGCGTCATCGCACCGAACCGGCCCGGAGTCCTGCAGACCAAGTGGGTCACCCTGCTGGAGGTGCTGTGAAAGGCCTGCGCCTGCTCCTGGGCGGGGCCGGGCTGCTGCTGATCGCCATCGGCGGCCGGCTGCTGGCGGACCTGCCCGACCCCTTCGACGTCCTGGTGTGGATGGGCGGGGCGCTCGTCCTGTACGACGGGTTCATCGCCCCCCTCGTGCTGGCGGCCGGCCTCGCGGTCGCCGCCGTGCCCGCGCGCGGTCCCGTACGGGGAGCCCTGCTGACGGCGGGCGTGCTCGTACTGGTCACCCTGCCCCTGCTGCTGCGGCCGGGTGCGCCGCCGAACCCGTCGGCCCTGCCGCTGCCGTACGGCCGGAACCTGCTCCTGGTGCTCGCCGCGGTGGCGGTGGCCGCCGCGGCCGTGGTGGCGGGAGGCCGGTGGCGGCGAGCCCGGGCTCGGCAGGATCCGAAGGGGACGGCCTAGCGGCCGCCGCCCCGCTCGACCGGAACCCACAGCTGGGAGCCGGTCTCCGCGCCGATCTCCACCGGGCTCGTGAGCAGCAGCTCGGGGCCCGGCCGGCTCGTGTACGGGTTCGAGGGGAACCACTGGGTGAACACGTCGCGCCACAGGTCCTGGAGGGCGCTCGGATAGGGCCCGTGGTTGTCGAAGACCGCCCAGGTCCCGGCCGGCACGTCGAGGGCGTCGAGCTCCCCGGCGGTCGTTCCGGGGACGGTCACCACGCCGATCCAGTAGTCCGCCTCGACGCCCTCCTCCCGGCGGTCGCTCAGGTAGACCACCGCGGACAGGACACCCGCCGGCTCCAGGCCGGGCAGTGACTTCATCCGCAGGACCGTCCGCTCGTCCAGGCTCTGCACATGGGCGGTGGCGGCCGCGTTGGGCCCCTCGTGCACGAGCGGGACCCGGGCCTTGCGGCCGAGGACCCGGAACGGCTCCTTCTCCACGATCCGGTACCGCATGGTCGTGCTGCCCTCGACGACCACACGGAAGGACATGCGGGGCTGAGCCGTCAGCACCGCGCCCGTGCGCCGGGCTTCGCCCGGCCCGATGCCGTGCACCGACCGGAACGCCCGGGCGAAGGCCTCGCCCGAGCCGTACCCGTACCGCACCGCCACGTCGAGCAGCGTCAGCTCCCCGGCCAGCACCTCGGACCCGGCGAGCGTCATCCGCCGGCGCCGCACGTAGACCGGGAGCGGCATCCCGGCGAGCGCGGAGAACAGCCGGCGGAAGTGGTACTCCGACACCGCGGCGATCCGGGCCACCTCGGCCATGTCGATCTCCTGGTCGAGGCGGGACTCCAGGTGGTCCAACGCCTGGTTCAGCCGCTCCAGCACGCTGTCCGTCCTTCCGCTCCCACCCGACACATCCCGTGCGGGAATTGTCGGGCCGCCGGTCGTGGCGCTGCCCGAGGCTTACGTCCATGAACGACATTAAGGGATATTGCGAACCGCGGTTCGGCGCGGTCCGCGAGGCACTCGCAGGCCTGCTCGCGCGGCAGGACGTGGGCGCCTCGGCGGCCGTCTGGATCGACGGCGAGCCGGTGGCCGACCTCTGGGGCGGGTACGCCGACGCGGACCGTGCCACCGCCTGGGAACACTCCACCCTCGCCTGTGTGAACTCGACGACCAAGAACATGACGGCCCTGTGCGCGCTGATCCTGGCCGACCGGGGCCTGCTCGACCTGGACGCGCCGGTCGCCGCCTACTGGCCCGAGTTCGCCGCGGCCGGCAAGGAGGGCGTACTGGTCCGGCACGTCCTGTCGCACACCGCGGGGCTGCCGGACCTGCCCGGGCTGCGGGCGGTGGAGGAACTGTACGACTGGGAGGGCGTGACGGCCGGGCTGGCCGCCCGGGCGCCCGCCTGGGAACCGGGCACGGCCGCCGGCTATCACGCGCTCACCTTCGGGTTCCTCATCGGCGAACTCGTCCGCCGCGTCACCGGCCTCGGCATCGGCGCGTTCTTCGCGCAGGAGGTGGCCGGGCCGCTGGGCGCGGACTTCCACATCGGGCTCCCCGCGGAACACGACCACCGCCTCGCACCGCTGATCCCGCCGCCGTCCCTGACCGACGAGTACGCCGCGGTCCCGCCGCCCGGCCCGGACGGCGCACCCACGGAGCACACCGGCCTCGCCGTCCGGGTCCGGGACGTCAACGCACCGGCCTGGCGCCGGGCGCAGATCCCCGCGGTGAACGGCTACGGCAACGCCCGCTCCGTGGCCCTGGTCCAGTCGGTCCTGGCGAACCGCGGAACGGCCGGCGGGGTGCGGCTGCTGTCCCCCCGCGGATGCGAGCCCGCCCGGCAGGAGGTGTTCAGCGGCCCGGACCGGGTGCTGGGGACACCGATGTCCTGGACGGCGGGCTTCGGGAAGTTCGGCAACGCCTTCGGCTGGGGCGGCTGGGGCGGCTCGCTCGTCGTGAGCGATCCCGACGCACGGATGACGGTGGCCTACGTGATGAACCGGATGGCCGCCCGGGAACGGCAGCAGGACGACCGCGGCATGGAGATCGTCATGGCCGCGTACGGGGCAGTGGGCTGACCCGGTCCGGTCGGGACCGGAGCGCACCGACGGACCGGGCTACGGCGGGCCGGCCGCCCCGCGGCTCAGCACGGTGAAGGCGCGGCTCGCCGCCGTCCAGTGGCCGGCCGGGGTCCAGCCCGCCGCCGCCGCGTGCCGGGCCAGGGCCGCCGGGCCGACGCGGGCCCAGGGGAACGGGGCGCCGAGGCCGCCGCGGCCGTCGGCCACCCGGACCTCGCAGCGTTCGTCCACGTCGGCCCCGGCCTCCGCCTGCGCGCACTCCACGATCAGCGAGCCGGTCGCCGCGAGCACCTCCGCCGTCCGGCGCAGCAGCGCGGCGGGGTCGCCGCCGATGCCGATGTTCCCGTCGATGAGCAGCGCCGTGTCCCAACGGCCTTCGCCGGGAAGGGTGTCGAAGACCGACCGGTGCAGGGCGGCGGCGCCCGAGCGGGCGGTCCGGGCCACCGCCTCCCGGCTGACGTCGATGCCCAGGGCCCGGTGTCCGCGGGCGGCGAGTGCGCAGACCAGCCGGCCGGGGCCGCAGCCGATGTCGAGGACGGCGCCCCGGCATCGGCCCAGCACCGTCCGGTCGGCGCCGTCCGGAGCCTCGCACCAGCGCTCCACGTCCAGCGGGAGCAGCCACCCGTCGCCCCGCCGCAGGTAGAGCGGCCCCCGGCCGCGGCGCAGGGCCACCGTGTACGGATCGGCCGACCAGGCGGTGACCGGACCACCGGACCGGGCCCCGCCCGAGGTGAGGGTCCTCATCGCAGGACCGGCCGGGTGAGGTGGCGGGTGAGGTCCGCCAGCCGCGCGGCGAAGGCGCCCGCCGGGGCCTCGGCGGCCACCAGGCGGGCGTCCTCGGCGGTGTCGACGTCCCGCAGGACGGGCAGCCGGCCGGTGCGCAGCCCGGCCGCGCGCAGCCGTTCGTACTGGACCGCGCCCGTCTCGGGGACCGACATCGGTACCCCGCGCAGCAGCGCCGGGTCCGGGACGGCCAGTCCGAGCGCCCAGAACCCGCCGTCGACGGCGGGCCCGAACCAGGCACCGTACTGCGACCAGTCGACGTCCAGCAGCTCCGGGGTGACCTGCGGGGTGTCCATGCCGATCAGCAGCGCGGGCCCGCTGCACGCCGCGAACGCGGCGGCGAGCCGCAGGTCCAGGCTCCCGGCGCACTGCGGGACCACCTCGAAGCCGGGCGGCAGCCACGGGCCGGGCCGGCCCTCCAGGACCAGGACCCGGCGCCGCGCGGGTGCCGCGGCCACGGCGGCGAGGGTGTCGGCGAGCGCGGCCTCGGCGAGCGCGGCCGCCTCGGCCGGGGCGAACGGCGGGGTCAGCCGGGTCTTGACCCGGCCCGGGACCGGCTCCTTCGCGATCACCAGCAGGGTGGTGGAGCTCATCGCGCACCACCGCCGGAGGAGGCGCCCGAAGCGGCCCGGACGGCGGTCCGGCCGTCGACTGCCGGGTCGACAGCCGGGCCGTCGGCCGGCTCGGCCAGGACCCGGCTCATGTCGCGCACCGCCTGCCAGGTGCCCCGCCAGGTGCCCGTCACCTTCGATTTCCCCGAGCGCGGCAGGTACGGCACGTCCACCTCCCGGATCCGCCAGCCGGCGTCCGCGGCCCGGACCACCATCTGCAGCGGGTAGCCGGAGCGCCGGTCCGAGAGGTCCAGCGCGAGCAGGTCCTCCCGGCGCGCGGCCCGCATCGGGCCCAGATCGCGCAGCCGCAGGCCGGTCCGGCGGCGCAGCAGCCTGGCCAGCGCCAGGTTCCCGGCCCGGGCGTGCGCGGGCCAGGCGCCGCGGCCCTGCGGGCGGCGACGGCCGAGCACCAGGTCGGCCCCGCCCGCGGCGACGGCCGCCACGAAGCCGGTCAGCAGCCCGGGGTCCAGCGAGGCGTCGCAGTCGCAGAAGCAGACCACGTCCGCCTCGGCGGCGAGCAGCCCGGCGTGGCAGGCGGCGCCGAAACCGCGCCGGGACTCGGTGACCACGGTCGCGCCGAGGGACCGCGCGAGCTCGGCGGAGCCGTCGGTGGAACCGTTGTCCACGACCAGGGCCCGCCAGCCTGCCGGGATGCGGGCGAGGACCCAGGGCAGGGCCCCGGCCTCGTTGAGACAGGGAAGTACGACGTCTACCGTCACGGTTTCGCTCACGGTCTCACCGTAGGAACCGGGGTCCCGCAAAAGGGCCGTGGACTCCTTACGAAACGCGGACGTCGCCCCCTGTGGACGCGTTCGGGGGGCCGGGCCGGCGCCCGCGGGTGGGAGGCTGGACGGTATGAGCGGTGACGGCGTGAGCAGCAGCAGCGGTGACGCGGGCGCAGGCACGAGTACGGGCACGAGTACGGGCACGAGTGCAGGCACGGCCGGTGCGGAACCGGTGCCCGCCCGGATCCTGGTCGTCGACGACGACCCGACGGTGGCGGAGGTCGTCACCGGCTACCTGCGGCGCGCCGGCTACGCGGTGGAGAGCGTCGCGGACGGCCCGGCGGCGCTCGCCCGCGCCGCCGCGTTCCGGCCGGACCTGGTCGTACTGGACCTCATGCTGCCGGGTCTGGACGGGCTGGAGGTGTGCCGCAGGCTCCGTGCGGCCGGCCCGGTGCCCGTGATCATGCTGACCGCCCGGGGCGACGAGGACGACCGGATCGCGGGACTTGAACGGGGCGCCGACGACTACGTCACCAAACCGTTCAGCCCGCGCGAGCTGGTCCTGCGGGTCTCCTCCGTCCTGCGCCGCGCGGCGGCGGCAGGAGCCGCGTCGGCCCCGGGGCAGGGCGGCGCAGCGGCGCCGCGGCTCACGGCAGCCGGGATCACCCTCGATCCGACCACCCACCGCGCCGCGCAGGACGGCCGCGAACTGGCCCTCACCGTACGGGAGTTCGATCTGCTCGCCCATTTCCTGCGGCATCCCGGACAGGCGCACGGGCGGGAGGAGCTGATGCGCGAGGTGTGGGGCTGGGACTTCGGCGACCTGTCGACGGTGACGGTGCACGTACGCCGCCTGCGCGCCAAGGTCGAGGAGGACCCGGGCCGGCCGAAGCTGATCCAGACGGTGTGGGGCGTCGGCTACCGCTTCGAACCGGGAGAGGCGGCCGCGGCGTGAAGGACATACTGCTCATCGCGCTGTTCGCGTTCGGCGGGGCCGTGTGCGCGGGGGCCTTCGGCGCGCTCGTGCTGAGGCTGGTGCGGCACCGGTCGGTGGCGGTGTCCCTGACGGTGATCGCCGCCGTGACGGTCACCGCGATGCTGGCCGGGACGCTCGCCGTGGCCCAGGCGATGTTCCTCTCCCGGCACGACCTCGGGGTGGTCACCCTGGTCGTGGCGATGGCGGCGGTGGTCTCGCTGGCCGTGGCGCTGCTGCTGGGGCGCTGGGTGGTGGCCCGAAGCCGGGAACTCTCCCTGGCCGCACGGGACTTCGGCGACGGCGGCAGTTTCGCGGCGCCGCCCGGCCAGGCGACGGCGGAACTGGCCTCGCTGTCGCGGGAGCTGGCGGCGACCAGCGGGAAGCTGGCGGTGTCCCGGGAACGGGAGCGGGCGCTGGAGACCTCGCGGCGGGAGCTGGTGGCCTGGATCTCGCACGATCTGCGGACCCCGCTGGCGGGTCTGCGGGCGATGTCCGAGGCGCTGGAGGACGGCATGGCGGAGGATCCGGCGCGGTACCACCGGCAGATCCGCACCGAGGTGGACCGGCTGAACTCCATGGTCGGTGACCTCTTCGAACTGTCCCGCATCCACGCGGGGGCGCTGGCGCTGAGCCCGAGCCGGATGTCGGTGTACGACCTGGTCGGCGACGCGCTGTCCGGGGTGCATCCGCTGGCGCGGGAGCGCGGGGTGCGGCTCGACGGCGGAGCGGTGGACCGGGTGCCGGTGGAGGTCGACGGCAAGGAGATGACCCGGGTCCTGGCCAACCTGCTGATCAACGCGATCCGGCACACGCCGGCCGACGGGACCGTGGCGATCGCGGCCTCCGTACGGGCGGATGGGGGAGCGGTGGTCGTCTCCGTGACGGACGGCTGCGGCGGGATCCCCGCGGAGGACCTGCCGCGGGTCTTCGACACGGGCTGGCGGGGCACTCCGGCGCGGACGCCTCCGGCGGGGGTGGCCTCGGCGGGGGTGGCCTCGGTACCGGCGCCTCCGGCGGGGGCCGGGCTGGGGCTGGCGATCGTACGGGGCATCGTGGAGGCGCACGCGGGGCGGGCGGCGGTGCGGAACGTTCCCGGAGGGTGCCGGTTCGAGGTGACCCTGCCGGTGCCGGCCTGAGCCCGGCCGGGGCCGGGGGCGCCGCCCCCGACCCCGCGCCTCAAACGCCGGCGGGGCTGGATTCGGGCCGAGCCCGGTGGGTGGGGTGGGCGCGGCGCCGTTGCAGGGGGCCAGCCCCCGGACCCCCGCGCCTCAAACGCCGGCGGGGCTGGATTTGGCCGGCGCTCGGTCAGGAGGCCGGGCGTTGTGCGGCGTGCGCGAAGGCCGTCATGCCCTCGGTGAAGGTGGTGCGGGGGTGCCAGCCCAGGTCCGTGCGCAGGCGGTGGGAGTCGGCCGTGATGTGGCGGACGTCGCCGAGGCGGAACTCGCCGGTGACCACGGGGGCGGGGCCGCCGTGGGCGGTGGCCAGGGCGGTGGCCATCTCGCCGACCGTGTGCGGGGTTCCGCTGCCGGTGTTGTAGGCGGTGCACACGCCGGGCGGCGTCGAGGCCTCCAGGGCCAGGGCGTTGGCCTCCGCGACGTCCGTGACGTGGACGAAGTCCCGCCGCTGGCCGCCGTCCTCGTACACCTGCGGTGCCTCGCCCCGCGCCAGTGAGGAGCGGAAGAAGGAGGCCACGCCCGCGTACGGGGTGTCGCGCGGCATTCCCGGCCCGTACACGTTGTGGTAGCGCAGCGACACCGCCCGGCCGTCCACGCACCGGGCCCAGGAGGCCGCCAGGTGTTCCTGGGCCAGCTTCGTGGTCGCGTACACGTTGCGCGGATCCGTCGGGGCGTCCTCGGCCACCAGTCCCGGCGCCAGTTCGGAGCCGCAGAGGGGGCAGTGCGGTTCGAAGCGGCCGGCGGTCAGGTCCGCCGCGCGGCGCGGCCCCGGGCGCACGACCCCGTGGCGCGGGCATTCGTACCGGCCCTCCCCGTAGACCACCATCGAGCCGGCCAGGACCAGGTCGCGGACCCCGCCCTCCGCCATCGCGGCCAGCAGCACCGCCGTGCCCAGGTCGTTGTGGGAGACGTACGCCGGGGCGTCCGCGAAGTCCTTGCCGAGACCGACCATCGCGGCCTGGTGGCAAACGGCGTCCACCCCGTCGGCCAGAGCGGCCCGTACGGCCTCGGGATCGCGCACGTCCGCCCGTACGAACTCGCCCTCTTCCGAAGGCGGGACGAGGTCCAGGACGACGGGATCGTGCCCGCGAAGACGCAGAGTGGTAACGATGTGGGAGCCGATGAACCCGGATCCACCGGTGATGAGTACGCGCATGGCGGGGACGCTACGGAATTCCGGGGGTCCGCGGGGTGTCCCACGCCTTGCCGTAAGACTTCCGTCAGCTCATTTCGTCACGCGGGGTGAGTGGTTGGGGGCAGGGGGTCCTAAGTTGCGCCCGGTACCAGTGTGTTTGCGGCGTAGAGCGGCGAAAAGTAACCCTTTTGGTGCCTTGCCAACTGGCTTGACCGCGACGTAAGCGGGGCATAAGTTCTGCCCCGGCTCGCTCCATCGGGGACCGGCCGACACACCGTCTCTTGGGGGGACCCATGCACTACTACACCGACGTTCTGAAGAAGTACGCCGTCTTCTCCGGCCGCGCGCGCCGCCAGGAGTACTGGATGTTCGTGCTCTTCGACATCGCCGCGCTGATCATCGCCGCCATCATCGATGGTGTCCTCGGCACCTCTCCGTGGATCTACCTGCTCTACGCGGTGGCCACCTTCCTTCCGGGTCTGGGCCTCGCCATCCGTCGCCTGCACGACCTCGGCAAGTCCGGCTGGTGGCTGCTCATCGGTCTGGTCCCGCTCGTCGGCGGCATCTGGCTGCTGGTCCTGACCGCCACCGAGGGTCAGCCGAACCCGAACCAGTACGGCCCGAGCCCCAAGGCCGTCCACGCCTGAGCAGGCCGGCAGTCGTAGCACCCGGAGCGCCGCCCCTGGCTGGAAACAGCCGGTGGCGGCGTTCCGCCGTTTCCGGGCGGGTCGGGCCCTCCCGGCCACCGAGAGTGACGCGCGTCTCGCCCGGGCTTGGGTCGGGGGGCTGTCCAGACCGGCCCGATCACGAGATATCTTGATGTCGAGCAATGTTGCAGACGAGAGACGCAGACTGTGGAGCGGAGCATCCGGTGACTGACTCGACCATCATCTACACGCACACTGACGAGGCCCCGGCCCTCGCGACGTATTCCTTCCTGCCTGTGATCCAGGCGTACGCGTCGACGGCCGGTGTGAATGTCGAGACCCGTGACATCTCCCTGGCAGGTCGGATCATCGCCAGCTTCCCCGAGTACCTGGAAGAGGGCCAGCGGATCGCGGACGCCCTCGCCGAGCTCGGCGAACTGGCGAAGACGCCCGAGGCCAACATCATCAAGCTGCCCAACGTCTCGGCGTCGATCCCGCAGCTCAAGGCCGCGGTCGCCGAGCTCCAGGGCCAGGGCTACGCGCTTCCGGACTACCCGGACGACCCGAAGAGCGACGAGGAGCGCGAGAACCGCGCCCGTTACGACAAGATCAAGGGCAGCGCCGTCAACCCGGTCCTGCGCGAGGGCAACTCCGACCGCCGCGCCCCCGCCTCGGTCAAGAACTACGCCAAGGCGCACCCGCACCGCATGGGCGCCTGGACCACCGGGTCGAAGACGAACGTCGCCACCATGGGCGAGAACGACTTCCGCTCCACCGAAAAGTCCGCCGTGATCGCCGAGGCCGGCACGCTGCGCATCGAGCACGTCGACGCCGACGGCGCCGTCACGGTGCTGCGCGACTCCGTACCGGTGCTCGCCGGCGAGGTCGTGGACGCGTCCGTCCTGCACGTCGACGCGCTGCGCACCTTCCTCAACGACCAGATCGAGCGCGCCAAGGCCGAGGACGTCCTGTTCTCCGTGCACCTCAAGGCCACGATGATGAAGGTCTCCGACCCGATCATCTTCGGCCACGTGGTCCGCGCCTTCTTCCCGAAGACCTTCGCCCGCTACGGCGAGACCCTGGCGGCCGCCGGCCTGTCCCCGAACGACGGCCTCGGCACCATCCTGAACGGCCTCGGCGCGCTGCCCGACGCCGACGCGATCAAGGCCTCCTTCGACGCCGAGATCGCCGAGGGCCCGGCCCTCGCGATGGTGGACTCCGACAAGGGCATCACCAACCTGCACGTCCCGTCCGACGTCATCGTCGACGCCTCGATGCCGGCCATGATCCGCACCTCCGGCCACATGTGGGGCCCGGACGGCGCCGAGGCCGACACGCTCGCCGTCCTCCCGGACAGCAGCTACGCCGGTGTCTACCAGGTCGTCATCGACGACTGCCGCACGCACGGCGCGTACGACCCGTCCACGATGGGCTCGGTGCCGAACGTCGGCCTCATGGCCCAGAAGGCCGAGGAGTACGGCAGCCACGACAAGACCTTCGAGCTGGCCGCCGCCGGCACCGTCCGCCTCGTCGACGCCTCGGGCGCCACGGTCATCGAGCAGGAGGTCGCCGCCGGCGACATCTTCCGCGCCTGCCAGACCAAGGACGCGCCGATCCAGGACTGGGTCAAGCTCGCCGTCACCCGCGCCCGCGCCACCGGCGTCCCGGCCGTCTTCTGGCTCGACGAGGGCCGCGCGCACGACGCGCAGCTGATCACCAAGGTCAAGACGTACCTCGCCGACCACGACACCGACGGTCTGACCATCAAGATCCTGTCCCCGGTCGAGGCCACCGCGTACTCCCTGGAGCGCATCCGCCGCGGCGAGGACACCATCTCGGTGACCGGCAACGTGCTGCGCGACTACCTGACCGACCTGTTCCCGATCCTGGAGCTGGGCACCAGCGCCAAGATGCTGTCGGTCGTCCCGCTCATGAACGGCGGCGGCCTCTTCGAGACCGGCGCCGGCGGCTCCGCCCCGAAGCACGTCCAGCAGCTCGTCAAGGAGAACTACCTGCGCTGGGACTCCCTCGGTGAGTTCCTCGCGCTGGCCGTCTCCTTCGAGCACCTCGCCACCACCACCGGCAACGCCCGCGCCCAGGTGCTGGCCGACACCCTGGACCGGGCGACCGGCACCTTCCTCAACGAGGACAAGTCGCCGAGCCGCAAGCTGGGCGGCATCGACAACCGCGGCAGCCACTTCTACCTGGCCCTGTACTGGGCGCAGGAGCTGTCGCGCCAGACCGATGACCCGAAGCTGGCCGCGGCCTTCGACCCGCTGGCCAAGTCGCTGGCCGAGTCCGAGGAGAAGATCGTCGGCGAGCTCATCGCCGTGCAGGGCGCCCCGGTGGAGATCGGCGGCTACTACCAGCCCGACGCCGCCAAGGCCTCGGCGATCATGCGGCCGTCCGCGACGCTGAACGAGGCGCTCGCGCTCCTGGGCTGAGGCCCACCGCTACAGACGGGTCCGCCCCGGTCGGCAGTCGCCGGGGGGGGAGGTCCCGTCCGCCGGGCCGGGGAGTGCCGTTGCACCGGGTGCGGCGAGAAGGCCAGCGGGTCGGGGGCGGC